>JAUZOU010000099.1 GCA_030706285.1 Bacteroidota bacterium | reverse complement strand
GGTCGTAATGGGAACCTTTCCAGAACAAACCGCCGCAATTGCTGCACAGGTAAAATTCATCGAAGTATTTTTTTGTCAGCGGTTCCAGCCGGTCCATGACAGAGGCTTTTTCAACTTCGACCAATTGACCGTTACAGGCAACACAACGGCTGAAGGGACAAGCCATCCCGTACAAATCAAAATGGTCCAGCACTTCTCTTAGCTGATCCTTAGGCTGTTGGCTTCTGATCCAATAACCATGAGTCACCGCTTTTACTTTCAGCAACCCGACATCACGGGTTAGTATGAGCCGGTGTTCAGACAAAGCAGTCCGGATGATCTCATTGTCATCGTTTTCAGTTTTATAGATGACATCAAAGCCGAATAAACGCAGGTATCTGGCCAGTTTTCCCAAATGGACATCCAGGATGAATGTCATCTTCCGCAAAGGACGACCACAAAGGTGGGTAGCTGTCGAGATATCGAACGATTCAAACACCGGATAGACCGAAACGAAGTCGGCATCGTTGAGTTTACAGGTAAAATCAACCGGCTGGCCGTTCACCAAAATCAGGTCCACTTCTGCATGAGGTACACCAATCGCTTCAATGACATCCTTAACGGAAGGATGTCCCTCAAATCGCCAGCTGAAAGTTGTCTTGGCTTTACCAGCAGGCAAAAAATCGTTCAGTTCTTCATAGAACCTGAAAGTGGCTTTATGGCAAGACATCACGAATCATTTTTGATCCCACATGGAGCGTTTCTTTTCTTCTTCTTCTCTGAACAGCAACGGCGTTTTCTGAAAAACGGCCTGAAAGCACTTGGAAAAATAAGAATGGTTGGAGAAGCCGACCATGTACATAACCTCAGCAATGGTAAACTTTTTTTGCCCAAGCAACATGGCCGCCTTTTTCATCCGGATGGACCTGATGTAATCGACAGGGGTCATGCCTGTGAGTTGTTTCGTTTTCCGGTAGATCTGTTTGTTGTTGATTCCGGAGAGCTCGCAGAGGGCCGAAACGTTCAAATCGGCGTCATCCAGATGGTCTTCAATGATCTTTGTAATAGAAGCCAGAAATTTTTCATCGTAAGACACCGCTTCAATTTCTTTGGGCGAAGTCATGGCTTCTATCCGGATTTTTGCCTCAAGAGTCTGGCTTTTATGGATCAGCTGACTGACTCTTGACAATAGAATATCCGGTTGAAAAGGCATCGGAATAAAGGCATCGATATTGAGATGGATGCTTTTCAACTCGGTCTCTTTGTCGTCCATAGTTGCCAGGAGGATAATCGGAATGGTCGAGGTCGGCACATGCTGACGTAGCTGCTGGCACAGGTCGAGTCCCATGATATCTGAGATCACCAGATGCGGCTTTAGTTGAAGACAAAGTTCCAGTCCCGCCTTATCATGTCCGGTTATCTGACAACTGAATCCGGGATCAAGGATCCTGGCAATGAAGGTTGCTATTTCAGGATTGTCTTCGACGACCAAAACCAACGGCCGGGTCTGATCGGCAAGATTGATGGCTAAGGCATCCGTTGATCTATTCGAACCAGCCAGGTCGACGATAGGTTGGTTGACCTGGCCCTGCCTGATTGGGATTGTCAGGGTAATGGTGGTACCAGTGTTTTCTTTGGATGTCAGGCTGACCTTACCCCCAAGTAGTTCTGTATAAGTCTTGACCAAATAAAGACCGACTCCGGTGCCTTTCTTCCCGACAGTCTTTGAAGACTGAAAAAAGCGCTGGAAAATATAAGGGATATCCTTGGCAGGAATACCCACCCCTGTATCCGAAACACGGGCTTCCAGTTCCTGGTTCTCTTCATTCTCAGCCAAAGAAAACGTCACCTCACCACCCGCCGGCAAAAAGTTCATGGCATTCGTCAGCAGATTGTTAAGAATCGACTCCCATTTGATCACATCGATGTCCATGTACATAATTTCCCGGTTGGTCTTGAAATGGAACACAATGTGCCTGTCTTTTCCGGCTTGTTCATAAAAAGAGACGATCCGCCTGGACAATGGCACCAAATCAGCTTTCGACAAGATCAACAGCGTATCGGCATCGCTGTCCATGCGGTTAAAGTCAAGCATCTGGTGAATCTGGGCATTCAGTTTCATGGCATTCTGTTGCACTTGCATCAACTGCCGTTTTTCATCCTGGTTTTGCACATCAGGCAGAATCTTACTGATCGGAGCAATGATCATACTCAGCGGCATCTTCATCTCGCGTGACAAATGGGCGAAGAAATCGATTTTCATCCGGGATTGCTCCAATATTTTCTCTTTCTCGATGTGTTCGATTTTCAACCGGTTTTTTACCCGGAAGAAATTGATGGTCCAAACAATCAGGCTCAAGATCAGCAGCATGTAAATGCTTTTGGCCAGAGGGGTATAGTACCAGGGCGGGCTAATCCGGATGCCAAGCGTGTAAACAATGCCGGAAGGTTTGCCCGCCTCATTCAGTTTGCTGACAATCAGTCTGAAAGAACCATAATCCAGGTTGCTGTAAGAAATGCGGTTGGTGTTGGGCGCCAGTTGATTCCACCGGTTATCGAGTCCTTCGAGCCGGTAGGCAAATTGGCTCTTTTCTTCCATGGAATAGGGCAAATCGGAAAAATCAACCGTCACATTATTCTGATCGTATTTCAGTTTTAGCTGATTGGCATACCGGATGCTTGACGTCTTACTTTCAAAGGGACTGTTGTTGACAATTATAGCCGTAGCAATAATCGGACGGTTCAACCGGTTGGCTGAACGGACATCGGGCGACGTAATACCCAAGCCGTCCAATCCGCCGAGATAGATTTTGCGGTTGACTTTGTCGTAAAACAAGCTGGTAAAACGCTTTTCGGATAAATTGAGGTGACGGAACTTTTGCGTTTGTTTATCGATAACACAAAAACCATCAGTCGTGGAAATCCAGATGCCACCTTCGACTTCTGCCATCGAAAGGATCTCCGTATTGCTGTACGCATCAAAGCGTACAGAGCGAATCTGTTGATTCTGAGGATTGATACGGACGACTCCGCCGCGGTAGCCTATCCAGATAATACCGGCCTGATCACACAGGAGGTAGTTTGGTTTTCTTCCTCCGGTATAGTGTTGCAGGTTGACCGGCAGGACCTTCCGGGTCCTAATATCGATCCGGTCAATTCCGTTATTGTAGAGCAACACCCAGACATGACCCTGCTTGTCGGGGACTATCTGGTTAATAAACATGCCTGTCAGCCCGTTCCAGGACGAAAAATTATAGTCGGCTACATAATGATCGGCCTGTGACTGCATCAGTCGATGTTTATTCACAACAAAAATGCCGCCCAGACAGGTAGCGATCCATAGCTGTCCATTCGCATCTTCGAACAGAAAATAAGCCCAGTTGGCATTATACGTTCCTGTACGATCCACAATGTTGTAGTGAACAAACTGGGAGGTACCGTAATCATAACGGTTGATGCCGCCATCCGTAGCTATCCACAACTCCCCTTCCCTATCCTGATAGATGTTCCGGATGCGATTGTGGGACAATGGGTACCGGGTGCTTCCCATTTTATACCAAGCTGCCAGGGTCAGTTGACGGGCTTTGATTAAGCCGTTGGTGCCTCCAAACCAGAAGAAGCCCTTTGAATCTCTGAAAATGGAATAAAACTGGCAACCTTCACCGCTTCCGGTAATCTGTGAAATGGGCACATATTGCAAAGTCGGGTTGCACCTGGATAGTGAAATACCCTCATCGGTTCCCAACCAGACGTTTCGCTCACGGTCTGTAAAAATAGCCCAGACAATATTGTTGGACAGGGATTGCAGGTTTCTGGAGTCGTGAATGAGGTGTTGCGGTTGCTCTGACTCTTTATAGACATATAAGCCGTTGTCCGTACCGATCAGCAGCCGGCCGCTTCCATCCAATGCCAGTGATTTGATCGAATTGTCCCGGAAAACGGAAAACGGCTGGGTGATTCCGTCAGAAAGATTGTACTTCAACAAATTCCCTTCGGTACCGATCCAGATGCAGTGTCTAACTTGATCTTCCAGTAATGAATTGATAAACTGATTGTTCCGGTGCTGATTTAATGGCAGGACGATGCGTTGAAAGTCATCTTTTTGAGCCGAATAAACACACAATCCGTTATATGTTCCGATAAATATCCGGCCATCGTGTGACCGGATAATGGAATAGATCGTCTTATGCGGCAGGTTTTTGTAATGACGCCGGTTAAAATACTTTAGTCTGCCGGTCGTAAAATCATACCAATACAGCCCGTTTAACGTGCCGATCCACAGAATATGATGGTTCAAAGCCATGGTCCGGACATCGGCAGGAAATTTTAACGGCGCTTTTTCGTAGTGGTCTGACTTGAGATTGTATATAAGGATCCCATTGTCTGTTCCAAGAAATAGCCTGTCCGAACCAACGAATACCCCACAATTGACCCTTATGTTGCTTGGTTTGTCAAACTTGAAATGTGGCTGAGTAGAATAACCGTCATAGCTGAACAACCCTTTATCTGTCCCCACCCAGATAAGGCCCTGCTTGTCTTGTATGAAACAAGTCGCTACGGCAACCCCATTCCCAGGCATGATATTCTCAAACAACTGGTAATTGGCATGCTGTCCGACTAAGAGCAATGGCCATTGCAAGATCAGGAACAGACAATAGACTCGTTTATCCATGATTCGATTCGAATGGGTATAGGACAAAGTTAACCTTTCCCAAACGATTCTCCAAGGAAATCTTTGACAAGGATTTGACTCCGGACTACTACCGGTTCTATTGTCTGTTCCGAGCTAAAAGACAGCTAGTTGGATCTGTTCAACAATATCATTTTTTGAAAGCATCCAGCGCTTCGGTCGGTTTGCCTGATGCATCGAAAGCTCCAAGAGAATAGCTTTTCCAGTTTCCATACGCCTCTGGTTCCCAATAAAATACGCCAAGGCAGGCGCTGTCGGCCAATGCTTTTGACTGAGTCATGAGCTCGGTCAAGCATTTTTTAGCTGTGGCAGCTTCATCCCAGGGCATCCCCACTTCGCAAATCATGACCTTCGATCCGTAACGGCTCACCATGTCCTTCATGTTTGAGACACAGGCGGCAGTCAGTTGCTGCCAGTTGGAGACAGTCGGGTAAAGTGACATTCCTATCACATCCCATTTACCGCCATTATTTTTAAGCCCGTCAAACAGCCACCGGTAGAGGGAATTATTGTTTCCCTCCTGCAGATGAACGATGACAAGGGCTTTTGGAAAAACAGCTTTCACCGCCTCATAACCAGCGTTGTTCAGGGCTGCATACTGTGCCATGTTGACTGACGCTTTTCCTTTATCCCAAAGCATGCCGTTTCCGGTTTCATTTCCCACCTGAACCCATTCAGGGGTAATACCGGCCGACTTTAACAAGGTCAGCACCGCATTGGTATGAGTGCTCACGGCCACTTTCAATGCATCCATCGAATAGTTACTCCAGACAGCCGGCATGGTTTGCTGAGAAGGATCCGCCCAGCTGTCGCTGTAATGAAAGTCAATCATAATCCTCATCCCCAGCTGTTTGGCCCGCCAGGCTTTAACGAGCACATCGGAGGCATTGCACCATCCGTCTGACGGGTTCACCCAAACCCGCAGACGGATGGCATTCATACCCAGATTCCGCAGCAATTCCAGACAATCCGTCCGGACGCCGGTGGCATCGTAAAAAACCACTCCTGATTTTTCCATTTCTGTCAGCCAGCTGACATCGGCTCCCCGGGCAAAGCCGGTCATATCCCAGACCGGCTTATCCACGGTTTTTTTCGCATCGGTTTCATCCTGACAAGCCACAACCAGGTTTGTACACAAGATCAATCCGAACAATAAGCATTTAACTTTCACAATAGTCCATTTAATGTATGAACGCTGCAGCCTGTCAATTAAGAGGCCGGACGTTTGATTCTTTTACAACAATCCTTTATAAGGACGTAAAACTATAGGTCCTATTCACCAGATTGACATTCAGAGTATAGGATCCGGCTGCCAGGCTGGCATCGTCCGTCAGATTGCTGCCCTTATAGGAAAGCGCTCCGCCTGAACCGCCATAGAACAAATTCCACGAAGTATCCAACAAGATTTTGAATCCCCACTGAGACGCCTTAGTGATGGTAACAGTTCCGGAATAAACACCTGCTGTCGAAGTCTCAGCCAAGGTAGTCGTTAAATCCCAAACATCGTTCAATCCCGAGACATAAATCACACTACCTATACTGGTGAGGCTATACGTCAACCCTTTGAGCGACACATCAAACAGATACAGTCCGGGCGTCGGAGCCGGCAGATTAGCTGTGCCTTTATACACCAGTGTTCCTGAATAGGCATCTCCTGAACCCAGGTTATACAGATCGGTCCAGTTGTCTTTTTCAACATTCACCCCGTAGCCCCATTTGGAATTGGCATTGATGACCCCGGCATACGACAGGTTGTCTTCATTATACAGCTTCAACGTATTATCGAAGTTCCAGGAGCCACCCGTGATACCGTCATCGATGCCTGCCAAATAAACAAATTGATTGACCTGATCCGGCTCTTCTGTTCCCTGGACGGCCTCCACTTTCAGCGCTTTCGGATTGCTAAGGTCAACTACCAGCGTATAGGTCCCGGTCGACGGCAGCGTCAGGGTCAATGCCTGAGCCTGGCTTGCAAATTGCAAAGCTCCCGGTGTCCCGGTAAAGCCGAATGTCTTGCTGATGGCATTGGCATCGGTGGTTCCGGTGGTGTAATCATAGAGGTTGCCCGTTCCGCTCAGCTGTATGCTGATTGAGTTGGAAGTTGCCTGGAAGACCTTTGTCCAGCGAACATTCGGTCGGTCGAACGTCATATCACCCTGTATGTCGCCACTGACCGTCAGTGCAGGCAGCAGCAACGCCGACCATTGTTTGGTAACCGTATTGACGGTCGTATAATAACAACCGCCTATGCCCGGGAACCAGCAATTCCATCTCTTCGCCGCATCGTTTTCAGAAGACAGCAAGAAAGCCGTGCCGCTGACGCCGTCATTCCCCCAAATGGTACCATCACCTTCCTTCAGATAGAAATTGTACCAGGCTGTTGCCCCCATGAAGCCAGTATATATTCCGTTTTCTGTGGCAGAATACAACGTTGTTCCCGTCACTTCCTGGCTGGCATTCAGGATGTACCCTGTAGTGAAATCAATGCGATAAGGGGTTACATTCACAGTAACGACATTACTGTAAACCGGTTGCATATTATTTCCGATCGACCCTTTCAGCCGGAAATAAACGGGTACGGCAGTTCCGGCAGCCAACCCAAGTGACGTGGCCACCGTATTCAATTCTGAGCCAAGATAGCTTTTGGAGAGATTTGATTCGGAAGATTCCACCAGTGTCGTCGAAAAATCGGCTGAAGCAGAAGCCTGCAGCGTATAACTCAGTATGTTGTCTGGGACCGAAACATCCGGGTTGCTGACAGACAGCGTCGACTTCGTCCAGGCTAACGACAGGGCTACTGAATCCCTTGTGGCGACGGTCAGCACCACATCAGTTGCATTGGCCATCAGCTCATTGCTGTTCATTCCGGACAAGAAAAACAGGTCACCGTCTTTATTGCAGGCTGGCAAAAGGACAAGCAGCAAACCGCTTAATAAGATTCCTAGTATTTTTTTCATATATATGTGTTTTTATAGTCTACGATCATGCAAAACTCAGATAGTTCTGACCATCGGTTTTTTATGGCCGATGCAGGTTCTATTTGTTCAGTTTCACTGTTAAGGTTAATAGCCGTCATTCTTCAGATTCGGGTTGGCAGCCAGATCCGTCGCCGGTATCGGGTAATGATTGTATTTGCTATCGACAGCCTTGCCGGTCTTTTGTCCGCCCTTCCACTGCCAGAGATAATCAGCCGTGGTAAACCGGTTATACCGGATCAGGTCGGTGCGGCGGGTACATTCCCAATACAATTCGCGGGCACGCTCATCGAGGATAAAATTCAGATCCATCTGATTCTCGGCGATTTTACCGCTGGTTTCATAAGCATCTCCGTATGCCCGTTCACGCAGCTGGTTAACATAGCCAAGAGCTTCGGAGAGGGTACACCCTGTTCCACCCCGCAGTTTGCTTTCGGCCAGCATCAGGTAAACATCAGCCAGTCTGAACATCGGGAAATCGGTATTGGCTCCCCCATCCACCGTATTCGACGCCGTTGTGCCGTCATCATTCAGGTTGGTCCATTTTTCAACGAAATAGCCATTACTTTGATCATCTATCTTGTCAAGCCATTGGGTTTGTCCCTGGGTAAAAAACATGGCGCGTTTATCGTCCGTACCGAACAAAGCCGGAACTTCTCCACGAACCCGGAACATGCCCCAACCGCTTGTTACACCATAATCTTCCGGTTTTTGGTAATCGGAGGTATTGCTGACCTCCCCGCAGATGATATACGTTGTGGAACCCCATGAAACCGTATGTGTGGCATCCACCGGCAACGAGAAGATAATTTCATTCGTCCGTTTGTTGTTTTCGGCATTGAAGAGCTTGGTATAATCGCTTTCCAGTGAATACCCGCCTCCGATAACCTTATTGCAATAAGTGATGCAATCCGTATAATGGGCTGTGTCGGTATACACTTCGGCATTCAGGTACAATCTGGCCAGCAACGTCCAGTCAGCTGCCTTGGAAGCCCTTCCGTATTCACAGGCATTCTTATCCAACAGGTCCGTATCGATGCTCTTCAGTTCGGATTCGATGTAATGGAACACCTGATTACTTTTATAGCAGGGCGGTGTAAACGCACCTACCGGATCAGCATCCGTTACAAACGGGATATTACGGAAGAAATCCAGCGCGTGATAATAGGCCAACGCCCTGATAAAACGGGCTTCTGCCCGGTAATGGCGGATATCTTCCTGTTCGGAAGCGGTAAATTTGGCTATTTTGGCATCAGTCGCATTCCGCAGAAATTCATTACACAGTGAAATCGTATAGTAAATCCGGTAATACATATCGGAGACCCAAGTATCATTGGCATCCCATGACAAGTAAGTCAAATCACCCACCTTATCTCCCTCCAGCCAGGTACAGGCCAGTTCATCGGTGCCACATTCCTGCAGGTTGAAATAGCTGCGCATATAGTCGTAGCCCCTGTTACTGGACAAATC
>JAUZOU010000098.1 GCA_030706285.1 Bacteroidota bacterium | reverse complement strand
AGACCGAAACACAGCTGGCCGAACAAGCCAACTGGGATTTTTCGGTGGCCAATGTGAAGACCAAACAAAGTCTGGTAGATATTCAGGCTAATGTGAAGAACTCACAGTTCGCCACTCCGTTGTTTGAGTTCTCCGGCGCCTGCTCCGGTTGTGGTGAGACACCGTACCTGAAATTGATCTCTCAATTGTTCGGTGACCGTCAGATGGTATCCAATGCAACAGGCTGTACTTCCATCTATTCCGGTTCTGCCCCTTCCATGCCTTACACCAAGAATGAACAAGGCCGTGGTACTGCCTGGGCCAACTCATTGTTCGAAGACAATGCCGAATTCGGTATGGGTATGTCTCTGGCTGTCGACACCATGCGTGACCGGTTGACAGATCTCTTTAACAAAGGTCTTGCCTCCGATTGCTGCAGCGATGAGCTGAAAGGCTATTTTACGGAATGGATTGAAAACAAGAATAATACCGCTAAAACGGTTGAACTCGAAGCAAAGATCACTCCGCTTGTCAATGCCTGCGATTGCGATATCTGCAAAGAGATCAGTCCGTTGACCAAATTCATCATTAAGAAATCTCAATGGATTATCGGTGGTGACGGTTGGGGTTACGATATCGGTTTCGGTGGTCTTGACCACGTACTGGCATCCGGCAGAAATGTCAATGTGCTGGTAGTCGATACGGAAGTTTATTCCAATACCGGCGGTCAGTCTTCCAAATCAACGCCTGTGGCTGCTGTTGCTCAGTTTGCTGCCTCTGGTAAACGTGTCCGCAAAAAAGACCTCGGCATGATCGCTGCTACGTATGGTTATGTCTATGTGGCTCAAATTGCGATGGGCGCCAACCAAGCTCAGACCCTGAAAGCCATCCGTGAAGCTGAGGCTTATGAAGGACCATCTCTGATCATTGCCTATGCACCTTGTATCAACCACGGTTTGAAAATCGGAATGGGCAAGTCCCAGGCTGAAGAGTCCCGTGCCGTCGAATGCGGTTACTGGCATCTGTACCGGTTCAACCCGGATCTGGAAACGGAAGGCAAGAACCCGATGCAGCTTGACAGCAAAGAACCTGACTGGACGAAGTTTAAAGACTTCCTCCTTGGTGAGGTTCGTTACAACTCGCTGAAGAAAGTGGCTCCTCAAGAAGCCGAAGCGCTCTATGAAGTAACCCAGAAGAACGCTCAATGGCGTTACGAAGGCTACAAGCGCATGGCTGAACGTACATTTTAAATGATACGATAGTTAAGAATAGAAAAAGCCATCCCGCGAGGGGTGGCTTTTTTGTTAGCAGTAAGTTGGCAGCAGACCGGCTCAGAGCGTTTCCTATAGAATGGATTTTTTGATTTATTATAACTGCGGATTTTCTTGATTTATACTGTTTACTTATTTTTCCTTAACTTGTTTTTTAGATGATTAATTTGTCCCATTAGCCCATATCTGTTTGAAAAAAAGTGTGTTTTAATTATCTTTGAGCGCCTTACAGACAGGGCATTCGAACATGAGAAACACGCTGCCGACAAATTGCCGCATCCACTGGATGATTTTCTTCTTTCTTTTGGTTGCCTTTTGCAGCCAGACGCAACCCGTCTGGTCTTATGAAAGCAAGACATTTCTGACACACCTGACCACCGATGACGGTCTTTCTCAAAACACCGTTGTTTCGGTTCACAAAGACAAAAAAGGCCAGATGTGGTTTGGCACGTGGGATGGATTGAACAAGTACGACGGCTATCATTTCACCATTTACAAGAGCAACAGCGATCCGGCCGATGATAATAGCCCCCTCCACACCAGGGTGGATTGGATTCAGGAAGATAACTACGGATTTCTGTGGGTAAAGACGTATGATGATCTGCTGTACCGGTTTGATCCCTCCAGAGACTATTTTTTACGCATCACCTGCCGGAAGAAAGAGAATAAAGAAAAGCCACTTGAAAGGATCCGGAATGTCTGGGTACTTCGCAACGGGGATGTATGGTGCTCTTTACAAAAAAGAGGAACGTACCTTGTCAGGACAGATCCTGAAACCAAAGCACTGACTGTTTTTCAACCGCTGTCTGCAGCCCCTTTAAACCGGTTGGGCAATCTGAATCAGGTTTTTCTGGATTCAAAAGGTGCGACTTGGCTACTGGGCGAAAATGGCCTGGCCCGGCAGCTAAAGACGGAAGATCATCCGGTGATGATTCTTAAAAAGGCGTTGGCGAGAGCGTCGGTGCCGACGGCTTTTTACTGCATGCTGGAAACGGCGACCGATCTATATTTCGGCGGCTCTAACGGAAATCTGTGGAACTACGACAAGGCAGCACATACCATCAGGCCATTGCAAACCGGGATCAGTTCCAGGATAGTCTGTTTGCGCAAAATGCCTGATAACCGGGTGATGGCAGCTTCCAGCGACAATGGTTTTTTCATATACAATCCACGCACCGATCAGCTGGCGCATTATGCCAAAGAGCATCATCCTTCTATGCTCAGTAACCGGATCAGCGGAGCCTATGTGGATCGATACGGTGATATCTGGCTTTCCACCGACCAGCCTGGTGTGATGCGCTTTCAGCCAGGAAAGGCAATTTTTACGCATTTGTGGCTTAGAACGCCCAATGAAAAACGGTCAGGTGCTCAGCAAACCTCTTTTTTCATGTTTGAAGACGTGACCGGAACACTTTGGGTGCATACGAAAGAAGGCATGTTGTTTCCCTTTGACCGGCAAAACAATACCCTGAAATGGTTTTACAATAAACCAGGTTCGGCCGATTGCATGTTCAAGACCAACATCCAGGCAGCCTGGTCAGATCCGCAAGGCGTTTTATGGATTTGTTGCGGCAATCAGGGCATCTACAAATGTGTCAGACGAAACAGGGATTTCCGGTTTACCTCTCTGGAACCTTTCATTCAAAGTGGAACCCCGGATATCAGAAGTTTGTTTCAAGATCCTGCAGGCAATCTTTGGGTAGCCTCCAAGGCTGGTGAACTCAGGGTGTTTGACAGACAACAACATTCGATCGGAGTATTGTGCAGCGATGGCTCTCTCAGAGCATCCGGCGACAGCAAACTGGTTGTCTATAAGATGCTGAAAGACCGTAAAGGCCGGCTTTGGCTTGCGACCAAGGGACAGGGACTTTATCTGCTGAAAGCCAAAAATGCATCTTACAGATCGTTTGAGATAAAACGGTTCGTTCATATTTCAGGCAATCGCTACAGCTTGTCAAACAATAATTTATACGATTTGTATGAAGACAGGCTTGGCCATATCTGGATTGCTTCTTATGATGGCGGATTGATGCTGTTAAGCGAAACAAGCGGGCAATTCCGGTTCTTGCATGCCGGTAATGAGATGAAGCAATATCCGATCGAATCGTGTTCCAGAGTCCGTTGCATTGAAGGTGATAAAAAAGGGAATATCTGGATTGGCACCACGAATGGGGTTCTGGTATTCTCCGACCGTTTTGCCAACGTAAACGGCATCCATTTCCACAATTTCAGCCGGGATGAACAATCGCACAATACCATGTACAACAGCGATGTTTACCACATCGTCTGTGATGCATACGGTCAGGTATGGATCGGGACATTCGGCGGCGGATTGATGGTTTGCCGCCATTACAAGCCAGGGGAAAAGCCGCAGCTTGTCAGTTACAATCAAAAGAACGGTTTCCTGACAGATATTGTCCTGTCTATGGTTGAAGACAACCAGCATAATCTTTGGCTGACTTCGGAGAATACCCTGGTCCGGTTTAATCCGAAAACGGGTGACTGTGACCGGTACAATGTGTCGAATGGGCTTGAGTCTGGCGATTTTCTGGAATCTTCTGTGTATAAGAACGCTCAGGGCCAGCTGATGTTTGGAAATGCCTCCGGATTCTATACGGTCGACCCGGATAAAGTGGCCCGTAATGTCTTTGCTCCGCACATCGTTTTTACCAAATTTCAACTGTTTGGAAGGGACATTGCCATCGGCACAAAAGATAGCCCGTTGGACAGGCAGGTCGATGATTGTCCTGTTATCAAGCTCAAGCATGCGCAGCGGACGTTTAACATCGAATTTGCAGCCCTCGATTATCAGACACCTGATAACATCCAGTACATGTATAAACTCGAAGGCTTTGAAGATGAATGGAACAGTGCGTCGAAACAACGGATCGCGACCTACACCGGATTGCCCAAGGGAAAATACACGTTGCTGGTAAAATCGACCAACAGTGACGGTGTTTGGTCGAATAACGTGCGCAGGCTCGAAATTGTTGTCCTTCCTTCATTTGGAGAAACGATCTGGGCCTATATCATTTATGTATTGCTGGCCATACTGGTTCTTGCCGGAGCCGGGTATCTGCTGATGTTTTACATGCGGTTGAAAAATGAGGTCCTGCTGGAACAAAAACTGACGGATCTGAAGTTGCGCTTTTTCACGGATATCTCTCATGAATTGCGTACGCCGCTGACCTTGATTTATGCGCCTCTTGAGCATATTCTAAAAGAAGAAGAGCTGCCGGAAGCCGTTCGTGCTCAATTGCAGATCGTTCAGCGAAATGTCGAACGGATGACCAGGCTCATTAATCAGATACTGGATTTCCGGAAAGTACAGAACAAGAAAAAACGCTTGCGTTTGCAGGAATCGGTTTTTTCTGATTGTGTAAAGAAAAATATTGTCAATTTCGAGGAAATTGCACGTGAACAAAACGTACACCTTCAGCTGAACGATGAAAGCAACGGTATTCTGGTCTGGCTTGACCGGGATGCCTTCGATACTATTTTGTTCAATTTGCTTTCGAATGCCTTTAAATTTACGCCTGCTGAAAAAACGATCTCTGTCAACTTGTTCACAACAGAGAAAGAAGCAGTCATACAGGTGGCCGATCAAGGTATCGGCATCGAAAAAACAAGCCAGTCAAAAATATTTGAACGGTTCTACTCTGCTGATGAAGGCAATGAGGCATCCAGACGCAGTACAGGCATTGGCCTTTCGTTGGTAAAGGAACTGGCAGGATTGCATGGTGCTGAAATTTCAGTCAACAGCCTGTTAGGAGAAGGCACGACGTTTGAGGTCCGGTTCAAGCTGGGCGTTGAACATTTTGGCAGTGAGGCCGACTTTATCCTTGATGACGGCATTTCTGCACCGGTACAGACGGCCCTTACAGGCCAGGTTGAGGAAGAAAATCATGACATGATGCAGGCCGGCAGAGAAGATTCCCAAATGGTGCTGATTGTCGAAGACAATGAAGAACTGCGTCCGTTCCTGCGTACCGTTCTTGGCAAAAAATACCGGGTGGCGGTCGCCGCCGACGGAAAGACAGCTTGGGAAATGACACAGAGTCTGATGCCCGATTTTATCATCACCGATCTGATGTTACCCGGCATCAGCGGAACTGACTTCATTAAACTTGTTAAAAACGATGACAGTACCTGTCACATTCCGGTTGTCGTACTGACGGCAAAAACCAATCTGGAAACCAAACTGGAGTGTCTTGATATGGGAGCCGATGACTACATCACCAAACCGTTTAGTGCCACCTTCCTGGAGGCCCGGGTTTCCAATATGCTGAATCAGCGTGGCAAGTTGCAGTCATTCTACCGGGAACGGCTGCTTGTTACCGAGCCAAAGGTTGATATTGCTGTACCGGAACCGCCAGCTCACAGCCGGAATACCGAATTTATGGAACGGCTTATGACCGTTATGGAAAAGAACATTTCGAACGGCTCCTTCTCTGTCGAACAATTGTGTTCCATGGCTGGATATGGCCGTACTGTATTTTTCAATAAACTGAAAAGTCTGACCGGACTCTCACCGAACGAATATATCAGGGAAGTCCGTATTAAACGAGCTGCCCAGCTATTGGAAAAAGGTGAGTATACTGTTTCGCAGATCACGTACATGGTTGGTATGAATGATTCCCGTTATTTTAGCAAATGCTTTAAGCAACGTTATCACATGACGCCGACGGAATATCGTGAAAAGTTGCGTCAACCTGACCAGGCGGCCGATGCCGATTAGAGAGAAACGGCTGTTTTATTTGAGCCCGTTGTCTTTTTATGTATGATTTTTTGTATTATTGCAAGAGCTTTAGGCTATTAACTTATCCCAAAGCCATCTTAAACTCTTATACCAAACCTGATGAAACGCCTGATCCTGCTTTTTGGTTCCCTTTTCTGTTTGATGTTTCAAGTCTGTGCATTTGATATTGTTGTAGCAAAAGACGGTTCGGGACAATTTACCACCATTCAGCAAGCCATCAACTCGGTCCGTGATTTCAGGCCGGAAGGCAGAACAACCATTTTTATCAAGAATGGTGTCTATAAGGAAAAAATTGTCCTTCCAACCCAAAAGACAGAATTGACCCTCATCGGTGAAAGTGTGGACAGCACCATCATTACATGGGATGATCATGCCAACATCAACCAGATGGGAACGTTCAAGACCTATACGTTTTTTGTAGGTGGTAACGACATCGTTTTCGAACAACTGACCATTGAGAACAATGCTCCGCAATTGGGGCAGGCTGTGGCATTGCATGTGGAAGGAGACAGGATTGTCTTTGTCAACTGCCGGTTCCTCGGAAATCAGGATACCATCTATCTGGGACGAGAAGGAAGCCGTGCCTACTTCAATCATTGTTACATCGAGGGGACAACGGATTTTATATTTGGCCCGTCGACTGTCTGGTTTGAAGACTGTCTGATTTATTGTAAGCGGAATTCCTATATTACGGCGGCCTCTACTCCGAAACACATTAAATACGGTCTCATTTTCAACAACTGTCAGATTTCACAGGCAGGCAATGTGACCAGTATGTACCTTGGCAGGCCTTGGAGAGCGTATGCCATGACGTTGTTCAAGGAATGCAAATTGCCGGCTATCATTGAACCGGCCGGGTGGTCAAACTGGCAAAAGACTGAGAATGAAAAAACAGCCAGATATTCAGAATACGGGAATACCGGCCCAGGTTCGGCTATCGGCAAACGTGTCGCCTGGAGCAGACAACTCTCAAAAAAGGAAGCCCGGCAGATCACACTGCACACTGTATTTGGAGACTGGAATCCGTTGGAAGTAATCAATCATTGACCGTACCGGAGAATCGCACTACTCATGAAGCGTTTATTGCTTAGTTGTCTGATTTTTATTCAAAGCATCAATATGATGTCTTTGAATAAAGTTTGCTTTACCCATTATTCAGCTGATGATGGTTTGTCTCAAAACAGGGTGATGGACATCCATCAGGATAAAAAAGGGTTCATGTGGTTCGCCACTTGGGATGGGCTGAACAAATTTGACGGAAAGCATTTCAAAGTATACAAAGGTGAACCGGGCGATCCGAACGGATTTACCAATACTCGCCTGAATTCAATTCAGGAAGACGCTTATGGCTATCTGTGGATAACGACCAACGATCCGCAAGTCTACCGGTTTAACCCAAGGAACGAACAGTTTCAGAAGTTGTCGTACAGTCCGGACAAGCACCGGGCTGTGATCACTCAAACCATTCAGCGCATCACCATGCTGCCGGGAAATGATGTCTGCCTGTTAACTTCCGTCGGATGCTATCTGGTGCACATCAACCAGGATGGAACGCTGGGACCATTGCGGTTTTTAAGCAAGGAAAACAATCGGCTTGCGGGGAATGTCGTGCACGACGTATTCAAAGACAAGTTCGGCAATACCTGGTTCCTCACGGAAAAAGGCCTTACGTGGTATAATGTCAGGACAAAGCAATATCAACATTATTTTCATCAGTATCAGAATGAAACGAGCTTTCTGACGCATCTGGAAAAAGATAACAGGATCTATTTCGGTGCAGCCAACGGGCATATCTGGAGTTGGGTAAAAGACAATCACAATTTTTACCCTGTATCGCTGAAGGCTGCGGCCCCTGTCAATGCGATAGGTGAACTAAGTAACCACCGGCTGATGGTCATAACCGAGGGAGACGGCGTTTATCTGACAGACGATCAGCTGAATGTCAGAAAGCATTACACTATTTTCTCCGATCCTGAGTTGGCCAGTAACATCATTCATAAATATTATAAGGATAAAAGAGGTAATGTCTGGCTTGATGCGGAAGCCGCCGGTGTGGTCTATTTCGATGCCGGAGAAGAAAGACTGTACCATTTCCGGCCGAAAAGTGATGAAGACCTAGGCTTGTCTCTCATGCAACCGAATTTCTTTGTAGTGGAAGATGCATCAGGCCGCTTGTGGGTCAATCCGCCGTCGGGAGGTTTCTCGGAGTTTGACGACCAATCGAAAACCCTGCATCCGTTTTACAACGATCCGGACGATCCGAACCGGCGTTTCTTCAATACCATGCACGATGCGTTTGTCGACAGGACCGGCGATCTTTGGCTGAGCACCCGTTCGCCTGGCCTTGAAAAGTGTACGTTCCATAAGTCTAATTTTTATTTTCGGCCGGTTCACTCCATGCTGCAGTTGGCAAACGGAAGTGAGGTCAGATCCATTTTTGAAGACCGTCTCGGGCGGATGTGGGTAGCCGACAAAGAAGGCAAAATTCAGCTGTTTTCCAAAGACGGAAGCAGCCTTGGCTTTTTGACGAACAAGGGCACTATTACCTCCAAACAGGTCAAATCCGGTATGATTGTCTATGATATCATTCAGGACAAAAAAGGCAGAATCTGGATGGCCAGTAAGGGAAAAGGAGTCATCTTGCTTGAACAATCCTCGCCCGGTGGCATGGCCTATAAAATCAGGTTTTTAAACCAACTCGAAGAAGTGGCGGAGAGGCCTAATTCAACTATTTTCTATTCGTTGCTGGAAGACAACCAGGGTAGGATATGGGCCGGAAGTTACGGCGGCGGTCTAAACCTGGTAGAAGAAAAAAACGGCAGATTCCGTTTTATTCATGCGGGCAACGGGCTGGATAATTATCCTTATGAGAATTGCCGCAAGATCCGTGATCTAAGCCAGGACCGGCAGGGGATCATCTGGGTGGCCACCGTAAATGGGCTTGTTGCGTTTGACGCCGATTTCAGCAATCCCTCGAACATTGTTTTCTATGAATACCGGAAACAAGGCCTGGATGCCACCAGCCTCCGGACGAACGATGTCTATTGCATTCATATCGATGCACACGGAGAACGGTGGTTCGGAACCTTCGGTGGCGGCCTGAACAGGCTGAGTGCCTCTTTCAGGT
>JAUZOU010000097.1 GCA_030706285.1 Bacteroidota bacterium | reverse complement strand
ATCGAAGTGATGTTGGTCACGATGCCAATATCATCATTGCCAACCACCTGAAGCGTAACAGGATAATGAGAGCCTTCTGCCTTTCCTGCCCACCTGGCATTGATAATGCGATAGCCGAACCGCTCCATCATTTGCGGCGCATTCGGACAGTCGGTACGGTGTATCTTGATGCCGCCGGTAGCCGACACAAAACCAAAGACGCTGTCTCCGTAGATAGGATTACAGCATCTGGCCAACTTGTAATCGATGCCGGTCAGCTGCTGGTCGATCAATAGCACATCTTCTTTGCCCTTGACCGTCTCAATAGTTTGTTCTACATAGAAACCTTCGGCAGACTTGACTTCTGTCTGTTCGCTGAGCAACTTCTCCGCCCGTCCCAGTTCAAGGTACAAGTCGATGACAGGATTGACATCCAGACGATCCGCTCCGATCTCGGCAAAAAAATCGGTCACCGTCTTATATTTCATCTTTTTGATGACTTTCATCATCTGCCCTTCGTCATATTCAATTTTCCGGTTTTTCATGCGCCGGCGAAGGTTCTCTTTGCCAAATTCAGCCTGTTTAAGCGCCACTTCTTTTAGCGTCTGACGAATGCAGCTTCTGGCTTTGGTCGTTACGACATAATTGATCCAGTCTTGCTTGGGCGTTTGGTTGGCTCCTGTTTGTATTTCGACCTGGTCGCCGCTTTTCAACTCATAACGGATCGGTACGTTTTTTCCATCCACCTTGGCGCCTACACACCTGTTGCCCAGATTGGTATGAATGCCATACGCAAAATCAAGAACGGTGGCGCCTTTGGGCAATTTATGAACCTCCCCTTTCGGCGTAAACACATAGATTTCGTCCGAATACAGGTTCATCTTGAAATCGTCCATCAGACGGGCAGAACTTGTCTCCTGGTTTTCAAGAATTTCCCGGATTTTCGTCAGCATTTCATCCAGTCCGCTTTCGCTACGGATGCCTTTGTATTTCCAGTGGGCGGCCAATCCTCTCTCGGCAATTTCATCCATCCGTTTCGTTCGGATCTGTACTTCAACCCATTTGCCCTGCTGTCCCATAACGGTAATGTGCAGCGACTCATAACCATTAGACTTGGGTATGGACAACCAGTCTTTCAGCCTGGCCGTATTCGGGGTATACATGTCGGTCACAATGGAATAGACCTGCCAGCAGGCTGGTTTTTCCATTTCCAGCTCTGTATCGATGATAATCCGGATGGCGAACAGGTCATAAATGCTTTCAAAGGGTATTTTCTGCTTCTTCAGCTTGTTCCAGATGGAACTGATGGATTTAGTCCGACCCTTGATTTCAAATTTCAGGTTGGTTGTTTCTTCGATCCGTTTCTTCACCGGTTCGATGAAATCGGCAATGTATTGGTCTCTGGACCGTTTGGTTTCATCCAGTTTTCTGGCAATTTCTTTATAAATAGACGGTTGAAGGTATTTCATGGACAAATCTTCCATCTCGGTTTTGATGGAATACAAGCCCATGCGGTGCGCCAGCGGGGCAAAAAGGTAGGAAGCTTCCGTCGCTATTTTTTTCTGATTTTCTGCCGGATAGAACTTGAGCACACGCATAGTGTTGAGACGGTCGGCAATCATAATCAAGATAACGCGTCCATCCTGTGCAAAGGAGAGCAACAGGTTCCTGAAATTTTCGGTTTCGATGGCGGCATTCCGGTCATACAGTTCGTTCACCCGGATAAGTCCCTTCAGAATGGCTTCGACAGATGGTCCGAACGTCTTTCCGGCTTCTTCGGCTGAATAATGGCCGGATACGACGACATCGTACAACATGGTACTGATCACGGATGCATGCCTTAATCCCATGCCGATGGATACAATTTCTGCCGTATTCAGGTTCCGGATAATCGAATTGGTCTCCGGATTGGTCCGTTGAATATAACCGTTCTGAACTGCTTCCGTCAGAATGCGGCGCAATTCCTCAACCTGCTTATACGGCGTGTAATCCCAGATTTGTCTCCGGATCCGACGATAAAGCTTGACGATCTGCAAGCGTTCCTTTTCTGTAAAAAATGAAGCTGTCATCGTTTCTGGTTTGCTGGTAAAAGTACACTTTTTGGCTGATTATATAAACGGAAATCAAGCTAAAGTTTGTTACCTTTGTGGTCTTAATAAACAGTTCAACGCGTATGTTCACACAAGAAGACAGGCTCCTCCTTCAGAAAAAAGGCATCAGCCAGGAAAAAATGGAAGCTCAGTTAACTCGTTTTAAGGAAGGGTTTCCTTATCTGAGACTTTATGGATCAGCCACTTCCGGTAATGGCATCCTGATTATGGCAACTGCAGACGAACAGCATTACCTAACCTGTTGGGAGGACTATCTGAAAGGACAGAACAAAGTGTTGAAATTTGTTCCGGCGTCTGGGGCAGCCAGCCGGATGTTCAAAGACCTGTTCGGTTTTTTGTCCGGAGAATCGGAACAGCCCGTCACGCCGTTTGAAATGCATTTTTTCAAACACATTTCACAATTTGCCTTCGCTGCAGAATTAAACGAGGTTTGCCAAAAAAATCAAGGGAAGTCTATCGATCAGCTCATTAAGGATGGTCAGTATAAAATCATTGTCAGAAACCTGCTGATGCCGGAAGGTCTTGATTACGGAACGCTCCCGAAAGGGCTGCTTCGTTTCCACAACTATCCGGAAGGGCCGCGTAAAGCCGTAACCGAACAATTGGTGGAAGGTGCCCTGTATGCTAAAAATGCCATTGGAGATGTGAATGTGCATTTTACCGTTTCACCGGAACACCGTGCGTTGTTTGAAAAAGAAGTCGGCACAATTGCACCTCTGATTGCGAAAGCCTATGGCGTCACCTTCGACATTCACTTCTCCGAACAGAAAGCATCAACCGATACGATAGCCGTCACACCCGACAACCAGCCATTCCGTGACAACGGTCAGCTGGTATTCCGTCCGGGAGGCCACGGGGCACTGATCGAAAACATGAATGATCTGGATGCTGACATTGTTTTTGTCAAAAACATCGACAATGTGGTTCCTGACAGGCTGAAAGAAGTGACCGTCCGTTACAAAAAGTTGCTGGCCGGTCTGTTGGTTAGCCTGCAGGAAAAAACATTCCGCTATCTCCGTTTATTGGACAGCGGGAAATACACGCATGAAGATCTGGTCGAGATCATTCAGTTCCTGCAACGCGAACTTCATACGCGCTACGAAAAGACCAAAATACTGGAAGACGGCGATCTGGCCATTTATCTGAAACATAAACTCAACAGGCCTATCCGTATTTGCGGGATGGTCAGGAATCAGGGAGAACCTGGCGGCGGTCCGTTCTGGGCCTACAATGCTGACGGCTCTTATTCATTACAGATTCTGGAGAGTTCACAAATCGACCTGAAAGATCCGGCCATGAAGTCTATGTTTGAAAAAGGGACCCACTTCAATCCGGTCGATCTGGTCTGTGCGTTAAAAGATTACAAAGGTATCGCGTTCAATCTGCCGGACTTTGTCGATCAAAATACCGGCTTCATTTCATCCAAATCGAAAAACGGTAAGGAGCTGAAAGCCTTGGAGCTGCCTGGTTTATGGAACGGCGCCATGTCTGACTGGAACACAGTATTCGTGGAAGTACCGTTGCTGACATTCAATCCGGTGAAAACGGTGAACGACCTCCTGCGGCCGGAACATCAGGCTTAATCAAACCTGGCTCTATTCGGAAGAAATGTGGGACCCGTTCCGAAAACAGCTGAAAAAGAAAATATTAAGTCGTAATATCAGCTTTACCTTAAGCTCAAGGAGTAAAAAATATCGTTTTTTTAATTTATTGCTGTCCGTTTGCGACGGGCTATTTTTTTTTGCTGTGTATTTACTTAGTTTATCAAATTGTCACGTTTGAAGAGTCTGTATTTTCCATATAGCCATCGGATGTTCCATAACTCGCTTAATCATATTTTCATCATCAAACAATAAATCCGGCCTATAGATTCCTTTATAAAAATTTTCAACAAACAAGTTCTCATCTTCTGTCAACGTCATTAACGAAGAGAGGTATTCTTTGACTATAGTCTTAGCTGTTTCAAAATCAAAATGTTCGCTTTTCTTCAAAACAGGAATAAGATTAGCGCGTATTTTAGGATATTTCAATAAATTGAAGCTTTCAAAATTAAATGGAAGAACTATTTTATTTGTTGAACCAACCGCAAGGTAAAAAAGCACAATTTTGCGAAGTAAATCCTGCTGTTCCGGCTTTATAATATTGAATGATATCATATTATGGACATCATATAAATCTCTCGCTGCAGTACGTTCTATGAGAGCTTTTATTTTACTACCGAATAATTCAAGTGTTGATAAAGTAGTCAATTCATTTGCCACTTGAAGAAATTCAACATTAACTTTCTGTTTTATTACCGGTAGAATATGGTTGCGCATCGAATAATTGATTTCAATTTTTAAATTGTCTTTATTTCCACCTGAGTTTTGGAAATAAAATACCCATGAGTCCAATGAATGAGGATTTTTTGTATTTGGACTTAAGGCATAGCCTTGCGCAAACATAAAATTGAGAATATCCTCGTTAATTTCCTCCCGCAGATTTATCATTTCCTCCCGGATACATTCTTTAGAAAAGTCAAGGTCAATATCAACGGACAACCTCGGCATATTAAATACCGTCAGATTGATGGCAGTTCCTCCCTTCAATGACAAGTAATCGCTAGTCATGGCATTGGAGTTTAGAAATTGTAAAATGTCACATAATCTGAAAACCTTTTCCAGATTATCACGGATAAACCCGGTCTCAACCGCCATTTTCTCCAAAAAGCTCTTGCTATAATTATACATACGGGTTTTCTCCTTGTTCTAAAAATGAGAGAATATTCTGAGGTGCACACAATCTCCATTCCTTAAAGTAACTATCTGATTCATGAGCATCTGTCAAATAACGTGTACTTTTCCCGATTTTGGATTTACAGACCGTAAAGAAACTATCACTTAGTTTCATTTCTTTTTGAAAATAGCTAAGAATAAATCCCGTTTTCTGATATAGAAACTGCTTGTTGAATTGGTGAAGATAATCCATCAATTTGCTTTCATTGATATAGGTAATTAGAGCAAAGCATTGAATCAATTCCTCCAACCCACCGCTTAAATCGATGCGATTCATGCAATCCAGCATCGTACGTTCCAAATCCGTCACCTTGACGAGAGAATCCGTCAAAGGAATCATTATTCCTACTTCTGATTGTGATCTACAAAATGTATAAGTGATTCCATCATAATCAAAATCATTAAATGATTCTTCAGATGAAATATACAGTTCGAAGAAAACCTGATGAGCGATGCCATGGTATTCTAATGCTGCATGATACGAAAGATAAGAAGATGGAGTTATATGGCTTGCAATTTCAAATTTGGATGCAATACTGATTTTACTTGCCAAATCTGTGGCAACGTACAAATCACGCCGAACCTGGGCAATCAAACCCTGTTTTTTGTACCGGCGTAAAATTTCTTTCGCAGCATTTTCATTTTTAATCAATGCTACAACATCTTTTTTATGAAAGATCCTTAGTTCATGCAGCGCTTCAATGTACCTCATGCCTTTTTACTTTAACAAGCAGTCAAAGATACATAATAATATGTATTATTGGTACGATTATAAAGTATATTCATTCTTTGATGGCACTCAGACTTTTCTACAGGTCTTCGGACATACAGCGACGGTTATGAAAAAAGCGGAAACAGGGTGGAGAAAAGCGCCCGGAGTTTTCGTCTCTCAATGCGGTTTACTGACCGCCTTCAACCCCATTGCGGCAGCTTTTTCCATCATGAAGGCTTTGGCGGCTTCATAGTCGTTGGGGATTATGCCGTCAAGAATAGCATCTTTGATGGCCGTCTTCAACACACCGACTTTCGCACAGGGCTTCAGGCCAAAGATTGCCATGATTTCTTCTCCTCTGACAGGCGGCTGCATATTCCGGATGCGGTCTTTTTCTTCGATTTCGCGTAGTTTCTTCCGGACCAGCTGAAAATTATTCAGATACTGACGGACTCTGTCCTTGTTTCTCGACGTGATGTCTGCGTCACATAGCATCATCAGATCATCAATGTCATCCCCGGCATCAAACAGCAGGCGTCTCACGGCCGAATCAGTCACAATTTCTTCACTGAGCACGATCGGACGCATGTGCAAGCCGACCAGTTTCTGCACGTATTTCATTTTATCGTTCATGGGCAGCTTCATCCGCCTGAAAATCTGAGGGATCATCTTTTCACCAACCAAGTTGTGGTTGTAAAAAGTCCAACCTGTTTTCGGGTCGAATCGCTTGGAGGCTGGTTTGCCTACATCATGGAAAAGAGCCGCCCAGCGCAACCAAAGGTTATCGGAGACGGCACATAGGTTGTCCAAAACGAGCAATGTATGATTAAAATTATCTTTATGCCCGATGCCGTCTTTCGTTTCGATGCCTTTCAATTGATCGACTTCAGGCAAAATGAGTGGCAGGATGCCGCATGCGTCCAATAGCCGGAACCCAATAGATGGTTTACGGGAAGCCATCATCTTATTCAATTCTTCGGCCGTACGCTCTGCCGAAATGATGGACATACGGTCTTTGTTGCGTTCCATCGCTTCAAATGCTTCCGGCACAATATCGAACTCAAGCTGGCAGGCAAAACGGACAGCCCGCATCATCCGCAACGGGTCATCACTGAAAGTGACATCCGGATCCAGCGGGGTGCGCAGCAACATGTCACGCATATCATCCAGCCCATCGAACGGATCGACCAGCTCGCCGAAGTGCTCTTTGTTCAGACAAATGGCCAGCGCATTAACGGTAAAATCCCGGCGTCGTTGGTCGTCTTCCAGAGTACCATCTTCTACAACCGGCTTCCGCGAATCATGGTGGTACGATTCACGCCGCGCCCCGACAAATTCAATATCCAGTTGCCCATAATGAATCTGAGCGGTTCCGAAGTTTTTGAATACATTCACCCGGACCCGCCTGTCCAGCCTGGATGCTACTTTTTTTGCCAGGTCGATGCCACTTCCGACAGTCACGACATCAATGTCTTTAGAGGGCCTTTTCAGAAATAAGTCCCTGACAAACCCACCAATTACATAGCACTCCACTTGCATTTCAGAAGCGGCTTCTGAAATGAGCTTAAATATTGGAGCGTCAATCTTTTCACTTAAATTCACACTTATTGCCATCTATTATGGCACAAAAGTATGCTTTTTTTCGAGGAATGCTTTACTTTTGCATGCTATTTAAACGGTCACTGACATGTTTCGTTTATTCGTCTTTCCTACTTTTATTCTTGGCGTTTCCGGTTTTCTGATGTCTTGCTCCTCTATGAAGGATTTAGGGCCTGATGATTACCTGAACAGAGCCCGTGAATTGTTGAAAGAAGAGCAATACCAATCAGCCAAATTGTACATTGACAGCGTCAGAATCCTTTTTCCGAAGGAATTCAGCAAAATCAAGGAAGGCATTTCCGTGATGCGTGAAGTGAATTTTTCGGAACAAAAAAGGACACTTGCCTATTGCGACAGTATGCTGAAGATCCGTCAGAACGAGTTACCTGGCGCTACCCAGAATTTCATCTTCCAAAAAGATGCCGAATACGAAACCATCGGCCACTATGTGCCCAAATCGCTGCTTGCAGAAAACAATTACGGCCGCACCTTCCTGCAATCAAAGGTGGATGAAAAAGGACGCCTTATTCTGACGAGTTATTATTGTGGTGCAAAAAAATTAAATCATACGAAGATCAGGGTATCAAGCCGGGATGGTATTTATGCCGAATCCAGCGACGTACCAAGAGACGGCGCGATGAACTATTCTTTCAGCGACGGTGGCCTTCAGTATGAAATCGTCTGCTTTAACAGCAAAACTGAAAATGGGATCGTTGACTTCATCCTTGCGCACATGGATAATCCGGTAACCATTGAACTTAATGGCAACAAATCTCGCACGTACGTCCTGACGTCTCAGGAAAAACAAGCATTAAAAGCATCGGACAACCTGTCCTGTATTCTGACCGATATCAATCGTCTACTGGACGAAATCCGTCTATCGCAAGCCAAGATGGAATACATTCTCAGAAGACAACGAGGCGATTCCACCTTTCATTTAAAACCGGCCGACTGATTTTTGCGGCAAGCTAGGCAATTGACTTTTGTGGCAAACCGGATTGCCGGCTGACCACTAAATCCACAATATAATCACCGGTATTTTTATAAGGACGTCTAAAACGTTATGGGCGTTTCATATCAATATCCTCATTTTAGAATAGTTGTCGCGAAATTCCTTAGGAGTGACCCCTTTCCGTTTCTTGAAGAGCCGGTTGAAGTTGGAAAGATTGTTGAAGCCGCACTCGTAACAGATTTCCGAAATCGTCTTGTTCGTGTCGATCAAATACCTGGAAGCCGTGCCCAACCGGACATCGTTCAGGTATTCGATATAATTCTTACCTGTGCGCTTTTTCATAAACCGGCTGAATGACACCTCCGACATGTTCACGTAGGCTGCCACATCAGCCAGTCGAAGATCTTTCCGGTAGTTTTCATGCAGGAAGTTGATAACTTTCCTTACCCGGCGGCTTTCGGACGAATCATCCTTATTGACGAACATGCTACTGCTCAATATCCGGGAGTGATCGTCCAATGACAGTTCATGCAGGATATTCAGCAAATCCATCACGGAATAAAATCCATCCTGAGTGGTATTCAGGGAGTTCAAGCTGTATTTGATCTTCTCGATGGTGGGCCGTGAAAAGACGATGCCGTTTCGTGCGTTTTCAAACATCACCGAGATGGAATGAAATTGCTTCTTGTTCAAAAGGCTCTCCAGGAACATGTCTTTGTGAAACTGTATAGTAATCTCGCGGATTTCCTTAGACTGGCAATGGTAATTCATCCAGGCGTGTTCCAGGTTTTCATTGCCAATCAGGCAAAGTTCCAACTCGTCGATTTCCTCGATGGAATCACCGACCACACGTTGTGCTCCCTTGGCATTCTCAATGAAGTTCAGCTCAAACTCCGGATGAATGTGTACGGGATAGGTAAACTCCGTCTTGGTACGCTTAATGATGACAAAGCAATCCTCCTGCGAAAGCGGAGTCACTTCACGCAACACATTCGATACAGGTACGGTTCTTTCCATATCGCCAAAGTTAAAACTATTTGT
>JAUZOU010000096.1 GCA_030706285.1 Bacteroidota bacterium | reverse complement strand
TAGGATACTGATTTTTAGATTAAGGCCATAGGCAACTCGCATGCCGGTGATCATCTGCTTGGGTGCCTGATACAGGCATACTCGTTTCATCGCTTAATCGATTGATGGTTGATAGTAAGAACGAAATTTGGTGTTTTGAATCGCATGTCGTTTCAGGTAGCAAAAGTAAGCTTCCCTTACCTCTGCGGGCCGGCCGGCAAAAGACTGACCGGCAAAAGACCGGACTTCCGATGAATTGACAGACAGCGTGTTTTCAACAGCCGGCCAACGTGAGGTGCCAGCTGTCAGCCCCTGAATTCCCCGTTGCTGAAACACGAACAATCCCAAAAGAAAGGCAGCGGCCGAACAGGAAACAAGCCTGATCCAGTTCATTAAGTGAATCGTCGAATGAACAGACCTGGGTAATGTTGTTTCAAGTCGTTCCGGATACGAGTTCCTTAAATTAATCGTCGAAAGAGCAGCAGGACGGTCAAGCTGTTGCATAATTCTGTCAGTCAACGCCTCCGGCTCATCGAGAACAGGTTGTGCCCTGTGCAGTGATTCGACTAGTTTATCCCATTTTTCATCTGTCGCATTCATAATCAAGTTATGTTTATTTTTTTTCGAATGGCCTGTCTTGCCAAAAACAAATTGCTTTTTATCTGACTGGCAGAAAGTCCTGTAATCCGGCTCACCTCTTCAACATCCAGTTCTTCCAGGTCCCGCAGCGTAAACACAATCCGCTGCTTGGGAGTCAGTTCGTTTGTCAGAGCAAGAATGAGCCGGCACAGCTCTGAATTGATCACCGTTTTCTCTATGTCTTCAGGATCGATCAGTTTGGTCAGCTCTTCGTCACTGGCTTGGTAGCAGGTCGACCGTCTGGCATGTTTGAGTTTGTCCAGACACAGATTGGTCGCAATCGCATAAAGCCAGGTCGTGAATTTCCGGGTTTGATCGTAGTCATCCAGTTTTAACCAAATCCGGATAAAGGTTTCTTGAACTATGTCCTTCGCTTCCTCTTCATTACAAAGTAATCTGAAGGCCAACGAATAAACTTGTTGCTGATGTTGCTCAACAATTTGCCGGAAAGCTTTTTCATCGTGCTTTCTGCTTCGTTCGATCAACTCATTCAGAACCAGATTATCCATTTATCAGATTGCCTTTTAATATAATACGACCACGAAAACGATTGGTCGAAAAAAAAGAGTCATTTTTCTAAAGAAATGGAAATATATTCAATAGTGGACGATTGAACGACATTTAAGTGCAAACGAAACTTAGCATTGACCATTGGCTGGATATTGAATATCTCGGGTTGAAAAATTTTAAACTTTCCCTTGAACGGGATTGAGACTTAACCGGCTGATGGATAGCAACCGGTAGCGAAGCGGGCACGGGCTAGCGGAACGGCGAAATAAATCAACCGACTGATCAATACCTTTCTACTTGTTGATCGGGATTGACGCTTAGTCCACAAGCTTATAATTGATCCCCAAAAAACGAGAATGCCATCAACGGTGAATGGTTTATCAGCATAACAAGCCAAATAAACACCCCAAAATGGTTCCTTTTAACCAATATATGTTTCCAAAAGCAATATAGAACTATCCGTGCGAAGCGTCGTTTGTTTCAGGGTTGCCGGCAGCAAAACCGATTCTCCCTGGCTGATGGGCAATGAAAGACCATCTCCGTACTCAATGCTTCCTTCACCCTGCATGCAAACATAAATAACAAAACTGTCCAGCGAAGAATAATCACGATCCATTTCCATGGTTTCGGTCATAGGAACCTGTTGTTCGATGCCATTTACGACAACGGTTTCTATTTGTGAACAGGCAGCCTTAAGCTGAATACGGCTGGTGGTGAAATAAGGGCATGAAACCAACGGCTCTGCTTCATTTTCCAAAGACCGGTACGTGGTTTTCAGCTGATCATACAGCTGATAGTCGATGGCATCCTTGGCTAATTCTGTATGCAGCTCACGACCTTTTCCCTGCGCATCTTTCCGGTTGTAGTCATACAGCCGGTACGTGATGTTCGAACTTTGCTGGATTTCAGCAACGAAAATACCGGCACCGATGGCATGGACACGCCCGGCCGGAATGAAAAACACATCGCCCGCTTTCACTTCATGATGCTGAAGCACTTCTTCTATGGTGCTATCAGCTATCCGGCGTTCGTATTCTGCCGCATCGATTGGCTTCGAAAATCCGGAAATGAGTTTTGAGCCTGGCTTGGAGCCGATGACATACCACATTTCCGTTTTGCCAAAAGAATTGTGGCGGCTACGCGCCAGTTTGTCATCCGGATGCACCTGAATGGAAAGGTTATCCTGGGCATCGATAAATTTGATCAATAGCGGAAACTCGTCACCAAAACGCGCATGCACCTTTTTCCCCATCAGTTCGTCCGGCCAGGCTTCAATCAGCTCTGTCAGGCTTTTCCCTGCCAGACTGCCGTTTGCAACAATCGACACGGAGCCAGGGACTTGAGAGATTTCCCAGCTTTCACCTATACCTGATTCTTTCACTGCCAGTTTCTTAAACCGGCAAATTTCACTACCTCCCCAAATAATATGTTTGAGAATGGGTTCAAATTTCAACGGATAACTTTCCATAATTCACATTAACCAAACAACGGCAAAGATAGCCTTTTCAACCTATAAATGCTAAATTTGACAACACCATGCTGGCATGAAGTTAAAATTTAATCGTCTATTTCTTATTCAACATCACCATCATCGCTCTAAAACGCTTCAGCCCGGCTTCCATATTTTCAATGATACATTCTGCAATGATCCGGTCTATCGTTGAGCTCGCTTATTCATCTCAATTTATATAGGCACTGTCTATTTTCTTTAGCACATCATCGTTAAACAAATTTTGATTGGCGTACGAAATGGTCTTTTCGTGGGCTAGTTTCCCAATAATAATGGCAGGATGTATTTGTAACCGTTCGGAACAATCGACGATGGCTTGTTTCGTTAAATAATTGAGTTTTGGTTTCAGATATTCGTACAGTTCATTGTGCTTCAGTTTGGAAGAAGCATAATGATTGGCTTCCTTTTCAAAGTTGTCAATGTCTTTCTCACTGAAATTATCAACAAAGAAAGCATCGGGTTTATCGAGATGATAAAGAATGTGTCCGATTTCGTGAGCCACGGTAAACCAGAAATTATCGATCCGTTTATAACGTCCGGTATAAACGATGACTGGATGATCACCAACAAAAAAAGCCGATCCATCCAAATAGGTCTTTTGTAAATGGGGTAATATAAAAAAGATAACGCCGGCCTTGTTCAACTCATTAATAAATATATTGTATCCATTCTCCTGCATCGTGTATGAATGGATGTTGTCAAAAAGCTGTATCAACATTTCACTGTTATAATCACCAACCTTGTATGTCAGAGCGGTTTGCATAGCTTTATGATACCAGGTATACGTATAAGCAGCATTGTACTGATTAAAGCTCTCAGATTTTCTGGCAAGTATTGGTAAAGTTCTTTTATCCCAAGCCTCAAAATCAAGCTCATCTACGCCCCAAAAAGTCAACACACTGGCGTACAGTTCTTTGAGATTAGCAAAATCAGGGAGCCATTTTTTGTGAATCATATCACGGATAGGCATTCGTTCGTAAATTTTGGTCTTCAGATCAGCCTGCACCTCTTTTTCCGATTTTTCAGTTTGCAACCAAAGCCGGTAATTAGCATCCAAATTCAGCCAGTATTGTGGTGAAGTTTCAAATACTTCAGCTAATACTTTTGCCATATCGAGCGTGATAGGTTGTTTATCCAGTAAAATTTTGTTGATATGTTTTGGAGTAACACCCATCACTTCCGCCAGATCCTCTTGAATCCAGTTGCGATATTCCATTTGTTCGCGGATGAAATATCCCGGACCAAATTTCTTTGCAGGCCTAAGTTTTGTTGTTGTAGCCATAATTGGGATCGTTATTAAGAATAGTGGTTTGTCATGTCAATGATGATGAATTCACCAACGGTGTTTTCATTGTTTTGCCATTCGACAATCATTTCTAATCGATATTTCAGTTTTAATCGCATTGAATATCTCGATTTAAAACCTTGCAGCCTTTCAAAATTCAGTCCTTTGTCATTCCACAAATCATATATGTCATTTGCAGCTTCAATCTGCTGGATACGGGCAAAGAATTTATCGACAATATCGCTTGGCAGCTTACTGTATTTCTTTGACTTACCTTCAGTATAAAGTTTTTCAAGGTCTTCGTTGTCGAATCTAACATCCATCTCGATTGTGTTGCAAAAGTAATACTTTATTTCTACATACGAAATTCAATATTGTACAAACAGGTTAATTTATATCATATCATTTACCTTTCCTGCCAAATTCTCATGAATATTCAATTCCAGTCCTTCTTCTCCGCATTTTGGTTTGGGATGGTTTCGTAGAACACCGGTCCACAAAGTTAACAATATCTATCAGTTTTAGTAATAAAAACCATAAATCTAAGGGCGAACCTTGGACCCTGATTTCATCGCAAGCGGCGTGTCTGGGATCAAATTAAAAACTTGTGGCGTCCCCCCGAAAAAGGATCAACTGATTAGTCGGCTGATGGATAGTAACCGGTAGTGATGCAGGCACGGGCAGAATACGGACAGTTCGGGCTGGCGGAACGGCGATTAAAGGCAGTCGCCTGACCAGCACCTTTCCCATAGTTGATAGTGAAAATTTCTCAACGCTGATTTTTGCCGGTTTTCAGGCCGAAAGCCAGATAGGTCAAATACAATAAACAAACAGTGATAATGATCAATGAACCGGCCTGACAGTTCATTGAATCAGCAGTGATACCCATTAATGGAGGCACGACAGCCCCTCCGAACACACCGGTGATCATCAGACCGGATATTTCATTGGCTTTTTCAGGACGAGCAGTAATGGCTTTTGAATAAATAATGGGGAAAATACTGGAGCAGGCATAACCGATCAAACCGACCATCACCAATATGGCCCATTGGCTGCCGGCAAAAAACAGTACAGCCATTGCAGCCAATGCCAGCAGTATGTGTATGCGAAAATACGTTGTCGACGCCATTTTTGCCAGCAAAACAACACCCAGCATGGCTCCGGCTGTACGGCACAGAAAATAAACACTTGAACCGATACCGGCTGAAGCGGCATCCAGCCCGGCCCGTTCGAGCAGTAGTTTCGGAGTGACCGTATTCATACCAACATCTGTTCCAACAACGAAAACGATGCCCAGAAACAAGAGCAAAATCGTCTTATCTTTAAGTAGACCAAAGGTTGCTCCCAGCGTTGCGGCTTTCTGTGCAGGCATTTCTTCAGGAATGTGGGTTACCAGCAGCCACAAAGATGAAATCACCGTAATGATGGCATAAATCGGGAAAATGAACATCCAGTTGTTTAGCCTGGTCGCAGCAAAGGCGGCAATGATCGGGCCCAGAAACGAGCAGACAGCCTTGACAACCTGACCGGCCGTCAAAGAACTGGTTAGGGCACCACCTTTCACAACATTGGTCAGCAACGGGTTCAGCGACACCTGCAGAATGGTGTTACCGATTCCCAGCAAAATGAAAGCAACGATATAGGCCGGTAAAGACGTTTGAAAAAACAGCGGAATAAACATACCGATGATCGTAATCAAATTGCTCAGTTGAACCGTCATCTTTCGACCTATTTTGTTCATGAGCATGGCTGCAGGCACCGAAAAAAGTAAAAACCAGAAAAAAATCATGGAAGGAATAAATCCGGCAGCCCATTCGCTCAGACCGAAACTTTCCTTCATATAAGTAGTCGAAATGCCCGCCACGTCACAGAATCCCATAACGAAAAAACCAAACAGGACAGGTAAAACTTTAGAAACGGAGGTTGAATTATTTTTCATAGACTATTGATTTTTGCCATATGCATACCGGATGCCAGTCATACTATTGGCTCGGACACGTTGTGCATGCATGTTCTTTTCATTGGTTAAGGTTAGTAATTACTCTTGTTAAACAAGTCATCGTACTATATACGAACAAACAGCGGTTTTCACTTACGAGAACCGCAAAAAAGGCTTTCTGCAAAAGGAATTCCTTAAATTGAGCCGCTATCCACCATTATTAGAAATTGAGCCGCAAAAGGCTCAGGATATCATCCAGTAAAAAGAAGTCCCTGAAAATGGAACTCCCCGCCGCAAGCAGCGGGGTATCTTAACAAACATTTTTAGTTACACTCGCCCCAAGGGGCGTGGAATTTAACCCATAGAGATTAAGCTACCCCCAAAAAAAACGTGTGTTTACGTTATACTAAAAATTTAGGACCAAGCTAATGCCACCGGGGTGAACGTTTGCCTGCCAGCAAAATCGAGGTTCACTAGCTGGTAATTGGTTGTCCTCCTCATTTCCGGCACAATAGTTTTTATAATCCTTGATGGCTCTGACTGGTTCGCTGTAGATCTGTATTTCAGAAACGGCCGTGTTGAGTGCAAAATTAGCGACACCTTCCCAGACAGACCGCTTGAAACCCAGCCAGGTAATCAACCCGCTGGTTAGATTGACGGCCCCACCCAACGCCTGCGTTTGCCAGTTTCTGCCCGACCTGGCCCTATCAGCCTGGAATTTGAGCATGGCTTCAGCCAGATTCAGCCGTTCAAGCCGTTCTTCTTTGGAAAGAAACTGAAGATGGCTGAATTGCCTGGCATCATATCCGGAGCTGACCGGTGCGATAAACTGCCCGACTACTCCCAACAGAGTCGTCCCGGCGCCCAATATCATATCCTGTCTGGTCGATTTATCCGGTGCCAGACAGGCCACCACTCCCTGCCCAATGGTGGCACCTCCATAGATGCCGATCCAAGCAACCCACCAGTTTGAAGCCGCCTTTTCATTGTGCTGAAGCAGTCGTTGAATGGTTTGCAACCGTTCATCGACTTCCCGGTCTGACAAACCGGTTCGAAATAGTTTTTGTGTGATCAATACCGATTCAGCGCTGACGGAGGTATCAGGTTTGAGAGTCATCGTCTGGCCGAATGATGGCCCGGTCAGAAGCAGAAAGACGACGAAGAAAAGCCATTTACTGTTTGTCATCGTCGCCCAGCATGTTCGATTCCTTCAAACAAACAGAAATAAACACAGCAATGACCATCAATACCAACAATACCAGCATGGGTTTTGTCATGGAACCGGTCACCGGATCTTTAAACATATCCATCAGTAAGATCATGACGATACCTGAGATCTGTCCCATTAACAGTAAAAAACCATTTGAAGTACCTTCAGAAATCGGATAGGTTACTTCAGCACCATATTGAAATCCGATAGGGCCTGAACTTAACAGGAAAAAGCCCAGCACAACACCGGAAAACATCAGCATCCAATAGCTTGTGGCAAAACAGACACCGGCCAGGCCAAGTGCTGCCCCGATGACGGCCAGAATAATAAAGGGTTTCCGTTTACGCAGATGGTCGGAGATAGTCGGCATAATGAACGCGCCCATGATACCTGAAAAAATCATGACGCCCCCTGTCGTCCCGGCTTCCACAGCAGTGAAACCTCTGGGCACCAGAATATTCTCAATCCAGGTCGTCACACAGTTGAAAATGCCCAGTCCGATAAAAAAGATGATCATCAACAAATTGAAATCCTTGACCTTAAAAATATGTTTCATGCCATCCATCACCAGCGAACGTTCTTCCTGATCGGGGCGGCAGGTTGGTGTAAGCGGTCTTTCTCTCACACCAATAAAAAACAACACGGCCGCAACCGCGGCGAACAGACCGTAATAATAAAGCGTACTGCTCATGCCGACACTTTTTACCAGACAGGGAGTTACGACCATACCGGCAAAGATGCCGACATACATGGAAAGAGTACCGAGACCGGCAGCCGTTGCCCGCTCATTGATCGGGAACCACCGTGAGGCCACTTTGGTAATGGCATTCAACAGAAATGGCTGTCCTGCTGCTATACCGATCTGTGAAAGCAACACAGACGTATAATCGGTCGAAATAAGTCCCCGCATCAGTCCGAATACGCCGGTCAACAATGCACCGATGCCGACGCCCACCCGGATACCATATCTGTCGATGATCCAGGAAGCAGGAATGGAAAGAATAATAAACACGATCATGAAGCACATCGAAAGCACGCCGATCTGAAGGTCGGAAACGTTCAGATAACGCATAGCTTCACTCGTTACCGGTGCAAATGTGATCCAAAGGAGTTGGTTGGCAGCAATGATGAGCATAAAAACACCCAGCACTACCCAACGGTAGAGATAGACGACAACAGAATTCTTTTCCATGATGTTTAAACTAAGTTGCCGCAAAATTCAGCAACTTTTTTCAAACAAACAACAATCGCCCGACATTAATGTAATTTTCGGAATAAAAGGGACAAACCACAGGACAAGCCCTGTACCCTGATTTTCCCCCAGAGGACAGGATTTTCAACTCATAGAGTGAACGAAAGTGGCTTTACAACTCCAACAAAAAACAGGTCAATTGCCTTGTTTTTTTAATGCTTCTAGTTCCATCGTCGCCTGTTCCCATTCATCCATTTTTACATCCAGTTCCTTTTGGGATTTGGCATGAAGCTGGATCAATGCCATGTTGGAAGCCCCGTCAGGCGTCGAAAGCATTGCTTCAGTCTGAGAAACCTGTTTTTCAAGCCTGTTAATCTGCGATTCGCACAGTTCGACCTGTTTTTCCAAGCGCCTCACCTGCTTGTTGAATTCCTTGCGGGCTTCGTAGGAAAGCTTGTTTTCCGATGGCGTTTTTTCAGAAGACTCGGTGGCGGCTTTGGCTTGTACCTGCAGCTCAATATCACGCAGGTTGTCCAGCTTCTTTTTTTCGAGAAAATAGTTGATATCACCCAAATGCTCGATGACTTTTCCGCCACCGAACTCATACACTTTTTCAGCCAATCCGTCCAGAAATTCCCTGTCGTGGGAAACCACAATGACCGTGCCGTCAAAGTCCTTAATGGCTTGTTTCAGCACATCCTTGGTACTCATGTCCAAGTGATTTGTCGGTTCGTCCAGCACCAGAAAATTGACAGGTTCCATCAACAGGCGGATCATGGCCAAACGGCTCCGTTCTCCTCCAGAAAGGACTTTCACCTTTTTATCCGAAGCCTCTCCACCGAACATGAACGAGCCCAGAATATCACGGATCCTTGTCCGGATATCGCCTACGGCCACCCGGTCGATGGTATCGAACACCGTCAGACTTTCATC
>JAUZOU010000095.1 GCA_030706285.1 Bacteroidota bacterium | reverse complement strand
GCACATTCCGGCAACAGTCGATGTCAAATCCGTCCCGGTTGGTATCCACTTTCACATGGCTGATTGTCATGTTTTCCACGCCGGTTGCCAACACGGCAAAATGGCCACAATGGTTCAGGGTAATATCCCGGATGTCCACGTTAATGCATTCTCTGAGTGCTATGGCCTTGTTGCCCACACCCGCAAGACGGCTTTCTTCACGTGTCAGTCCGTATCCGTAAATGGTTCCGGAGCCATCGATGCGGATATTTTTTAACCCAATGCCCCATATAAGACTGTTCTTAAAATGGATATGCCCAAAATCCTGATACTTGGTATATTCGCTTGGTTCAGCCTCATCATAACCTTCCTTGCCGGAAGGCGGAGCGGCTTCAAGTACAACTCCGTTCTCCAGGTACAGATGAATGTTGTCTTTCAGCCGGATGGAATAACTTCGATAGGTCCCCGCCGGAAAATAAATCAGGCCACCACCATTGGCTGAAGCCGCCTCAATAGCCTGGTTAATCGCAGGAGAATCGATTGTCTTGCCGTCGCCTATAGCGCCATATTCCCTGACATTGTAACCAATGGCATAATCAGAAATGGAAATCAGGGCCAAAGTTAGTATGAGGCAGAGCTTCTTCATGAGTCTTGTTGGTTTTGGTGGATAATTCCTGATCAAACAGTGCCGGCAGACTGTCGTAATTGTAGTCTGCCTGCTGGTTTTGCCGGTAGATGCAATAGTAATAGGGCTGATCCGATATCAGATCATTGGTAGCTGACATGGCCGGAGCATCGGTTTTCTTGCCTGATTCCCAGAAAGCCAATGGACTTGTCAGCTTTCCGGCATCTGACAAACGGGTTTCCGTTTCAACCGGAGCGACACCCATCATCACCTTCAGGTGCATGCTTGGCCCGAAATAGACGGTAAAAGCATTGATCTCACGACTAAAGACATTGTTCAAACATTGTTCAGGCTGGAAAAAGGTTGTTTTCTCCATTGCCTCAGATTTGCCGGAACAGCCGCCATAGGCCCAAAGGAACCTCAATCCTGCCGGCAACTGTTTGCCTTCCACTTTCAGAATCAGCCCGTTGCATGCTGTCAAAGGTAATGCCTGAAGCGTTAATTCGCCCTTCCCCAACATAGGATCAGTGAGACGGACCTTCCAACCTCTTGAAGTCGCTGTTACCTTGATCTGATCTGCCTGATAGAGCCATAGGCTTTTATCGCCCAGAATCAGGCCGGTATATAAATAGCCACCTGTTTCCGGCATAAAAAAACCAAAATTGGTTCCGAACTGTGACAACACACAACTTCCGTCTTTCTCCTGCCTAAGGATCACTGTTTTAGGTGACTGCGAAAAAGCAGCCAACACAAAGCCAGTCAATAAGAGCAAAAGAGGTGCTTTCTTACTTTTCATATGATCATAATTTTTTTCGTTCAAGATCCTATGCAACTCGCATGTCGAATGATCATCTGTTTGGAAGCCTGACACAGGCATGCTCATTTCATCCTGTCATTCTTTGATCAGTTTCAGTATCCCGCACGTGTTGTCATCCGCGATGGCCCGCAATAGATATACCCCATCCGTCTCATGGCTCAGATCAACTGAAAACGCTCCATCCGGTGCTTCTTTCTCAGCTATATACACGACTTGGCCGCTGATATTGGTCACACTGACAATCAACTTTCTGGCGGATTGTTGCAACCGGATCTGAAATAATCCGTGCGTGGGATTTTGCTCCAACCCCGCTTTAATAGCCTGTCTGGGTACACCAACCGTTGAATAAACTGAAAGAACGCCTGTTTTGTATAATGCTGTCGTATCCCACGCCAATCCGTCAGACAGTTCGGGCAAGTTGATGGCTGAAAAAACGCCTGTAATACTATCCGCACTGAACAACTGTACGGTATGGCCAGCAATCAACGGTGTCGTATTCAAACGGGTCACATTCAAGATACCACCCAGCTTCAATAGCCCGGAGACAGCCAGTTTGTCCGATTTGGCCTTCACACCGCCGGAAATCTGTACTTCATAAACCGATTCACCCATCATCAAGTTGCCGCCAACGGTCAATGTACCGATAGCGGTGCTATCAGACGGAGAAATGTAGCTGAAATCGCCCGCTATGACTGAACCGGACACTTTACCGGCACCAACCAATCTGGCACCCAGCTCTTTGTCAGACATGCCGGCCAAAGACAGAGGTCCTGCCATGGTTCCGGATAAATAAACCCGCGAACCGGCTGCGGCTGAAACCGGGCCAGATAAGCTCCCGGTGACACTCAACATGGTACCACTTTCCAGACTGACCGATCCGGCACCTGTTTTTGAACCGGATATGGATAGCGTTCCTTCTTTGAGGGTGGTTGTGCCTGTATAGCTGTTAGCCCCTGACAATATCCAGGTGCCGGTTCCCACTTTTTTAACTGAGGTTATCCCTGTGATGGCTCCGCCAAACGAGCCACTCCGGTTGGTGGATCCGATTTCCAGACCGGCATTGAAATAAGTCGATCCGGAAACACCGGTCAGCATACCGATTTTAAGCGTGGCCGTCCCATTGTCGTCTGTCCCGTTTTTATAACACATGGTCACACCACTGCCCAGACTGATCGTTGCATTCGGATATCCGGCGCTGTTATTGACGATAAAATGGTTTTCATAACTAGAGTTGGCTCCGTTGGCAGTCACGTTGACCGTACCGGTAAATGCAGACCAATTGCCGTTCAGGTACGCCCTGATGAAATCGCAACTCCAGTTTAGGTTTCCTCCTCCTGTCAGCATGCCGTTATAGTTACAGCGGGGTGCGGCAATAATGGATGCGTTTGAGCCGTAAGGCACATCAAAGGCTGTGTTACTGGACAGATAGGCACCGTTATCATTGTATGCTTCAAGTGTTCCGCCAAATAGGGTTATCTTTCCTCCAACGCCATTGTTAACAGCATTGGCACTGGTCAATTTGATGGTCCCTGTTCTCAGAATGGTTTCCGCCAGGCCTGCATTGCTGCTGCCCAGGTATAAGGTAGCCGATCCTGATTTCGTCAATCTGGTTCCGGCAATGGCCCCGTTCCAATAAATCGGATTGGTTACGTTCAAGACCCCGCCATTGGCCCCTGACAAGGTCAAGCCACGGCTGGTAATCTCATTGCTGGTCGTCACCTGCAGGATGGCACTGTCTTTTAGCACCAGCGAACCAACACTGGTATTGTTGGTTCCTATGCCTCCATTGGCGGTAGAAGAAGGCAAGTATTTCAATATCAAGGTACTGTTGTCAACGGTCGTGCTTCCTGTAAAGGCATTCCGGTTGTTTATCGTAACGTTGCTTCCTTCCGAAACCGACAAATTCATAGGTCCTGTCAGCACACCGGTCCCATCAAAGGCATAATCCAATCCGCCGCTGACAGACATGCGGGCCACAGGTATGGAATCTGTCAGTGTAATAGATCGATTGACGGCATCTGCTTTAAAGGTGACGCTGTCATTCGGAACAAAAATGTCTTCAAGGCCTTCCTTCAGCCAATTGGAAGTAGAGGAAATATCCCAGGCACTGCTATAATTGCCTGACCAATCGATGGAAGCGGCTTTTCTAACGCCTTTTATGCGCAAAGAAATCGTACCTGGAATTGTATCATAGACAAGGTAGGCAACCGAGCCTAATGTCCCGCCTATTTTTACTTTCGAAAGATCACCCGAAACAGCATCCACATGGCCAAGCAGATAATCGCCCTGAACCAACTTACCATCGAGTTTGTTGACACTGACCACCGAATTGGGAGCGACAACCAGTGTTCCATTTAAACGGAGAAAGTCATTCATTTTACCTGTTTTAACCAAGGCCGGATCTTCCGGAACAGTCGGTTCATCAGACAAATCGACAATCAGTTTGGCACCTTCGGCAAGTTTCAGTGTGCCATTCACGGTCATCGTATCGGCGGTTTGCTGACCACCGACATAAATGCCGGCATTATATTCCGTCGAAATACCATTTCCGGTAAGGCCTGTTCCACCATAATTGGCGTGTCTTCTGATCAGAACGGGGGAAGCTGTTAATTGTCCGTTCATGATGACATTCCCTTCCCAAATATCGGTCGTGCCGGTATAATCATTGTTCCCGTTTAAGGTTAGACTTCCTGCTCCCAGCTTGTCCAGATGCATCGTGCCGGATAAGCGGCCGGATCCACCCAGGGTATAATCGGCCGTGCCTGAAACCATCAGCAACGAGGGTTTCAGCTGACCATTGATCGTCAGGTTCTTGTTGATGCCTCTGGGATCAAGCAGCACTTGCCGTCCGTCGGTAAAGGAAGTCAATGTCGATGTTCCGGCGATAAGGGCAGCAGCACTGTCACCTTCCATCCAATTGGCTGTCGAAGCATCCCAAACAGAGGTTGTGCCATTCCAGACCAATTTGCCGTTAGTTGATTTGGCCGGGATCGGGGTAGGGAAATCACTTCCGAGGTAAAAACTGGTATGTGGCGGTTGATTGTACCCGCACATTTGCCAACAGATGGCCTGCCGGTATTGATGATCGTGCAACAGCGTATAAATGCGGTGTTCCGTCGGATAAGGTGTGGTATAGATTCTGAGCGCCATGCTGTCTTTTCTCCACCAAACTTCTTCTTCCCGCCAATCGCCGACCAGATCGGCCTGAAGGCAAGGGGTTCCTTTGGTATAGTTACAGGAATAGGCATCTGCGTTCAGCAAGGTGGTAATGTTGCCATAACCGTTGAACTTGGTAATCTGGCCATAACCGACGCCGGTCGAAGTGGAGAAATTCCGATGATCACAGAGTTCTTGCAGCAAATCGCCATCCCAATAAACGGCAAAATTCTCAGACACTCCAAAATGAGGTAGTTCGACCCGATCTGTTGCCGAAGCACCGATGCCTCCGCCCCAGATTTCAGCGCCCTTGATGTTGTCAGTGATGTTTGCCGCACAACAACGGCCACAATCGCTGGGTGTCACATGACGCATCAGGATCTTGCCGGTTGCACCTTCCCGTAGATTGGTTCCAGGATTGGCTTCATTGCAGGCAAACACTTCAATACCGGGATGATACGGGTCAAAATCACCGACATGCATCGCATCCCCATGGCCTAAGCCTGTCGTATACAACCCTTTCCCATCGTGATCCACGCACATGGATCCCCAGACAATTTCATCACAGCCGTCACCATCGACATCGGCCACTGTATAATTGTGGTTCCCCTGACCGGAATAGTTGCCTGAGCTGTTCCAGGTCCATCGTGGAACCAGCTTTTTGTTGACCACATCGTACGTGGCCATTTTCGTTTGTGTATAAATACCCCGGCCAATAAACAAACTTGGTTTTAAGCCATCCAAGTACGGAGCCCCGAAAAAGAATTTATTGGCGCGATGTCCGTAATCGTCCCCCCAGTCGCTGGTGTTGCCACGGGGAATAAAATTGACCCAGTCAAGCTCAGCCCCTGTTTGCCCGTCGATCAGGGACAAATATTCGGGTCCGGCATTCATGAACCCGTCTCCACCGATCGAGTACCTGTAATTGGTTACGCCGTCACCATCCCTGTCTCCAACGGATTTTCCGTCTCCAAACACGGTGTTATCGGAAGTCCGCATAAAAACTTCCGCCTTCCCGTCTCCGTCGAAATCGAAGGCGGCAATATTGATTTCCACATCCATGGTGATGTTTGGACCGACATCGATGGCCCACATAAAGGTGCCATCAAGTTTATACGCCTCAAAATAGGTATAATTGGTGTTTGCCGTACTCCAGTCCCTGTTTACCCGTTTAACAATGATCTCCATCTGACCGTCTCCGTCCAGATCGGCGGCTGTTGCGTCATTGAGGTAATAGCCAGTTTTCCCAAGTGCCTTGAGGTTTCGCATCGGAATTTCTATGTATCCGGTCGTATTGACGGTTGCCACGGCTGAAGGTTTTGACTCGACCCCATTTTTGACGGCTGTGACGGTGTAGACGGAGGCGGTCGTCCCTGCAGCGTCCAAGTAATTGGAAGCGCCTTTCACCCCCGATTCATAAATCAGAGTGCCATTCCGGTATAACTTGTATGACGTATCATACCACTCATCAGAAGTAATACGCCAATTCACAAACACGCCGCCCGTGACTGTCCGGGCAATGACACTTCTGTCCAATTTTTCCATTGGACGCTGGGCTTGCAAGACTGGAATAACGGTCAACCAGCAAACCAGCAAACCAAGCAATCGACTATACAAATGACGCTTCATTAATGGTGAGTTTTTATTGGTAAACAATTCAATGAGTTGATTTTACTGCCGATACCAAATATGTTTTTCCGGCAATTGTCGGGAACCGGTAACAATAATAAGTGACATTGGACAGTGTTTCCTGCTTTATCTTGGGCTTGGCGCCTTTTATCCTGACCGGCCGGTTGGTTCTCAGAACACAAGGCGCACCTTTTCCGGAATGAATGGACGCTTTTTCCAACGTTCCGTTCTTCCATTGGATGTCTACGCCAAAAGCCCCTCTGGCTTTCAAGCCTTTTACCTGGCCATTTTTCCAGGCGTCAGGCAGTGCAGGTAGCAAATACAGCTCTCCCAACTGGCTTTGCAGCAACATTTCTCCGACTCCGGCAATAGAACCGAAATTACCGTCGATCTGGAAAGGCGGATGAGTATCGAATAAATTGTTGAGGGTGGAATTCTTCAGCAATTCCTGATACATCAGGTAGGCATGATTGCCATCCAGCAAGCGTGCCCAAAAATTAATCTTCCAGGCCTTGCTCCAGCCGGTTCCGCCGTCTCCACGCAATTCAAGTGTTTTCCGGCAGGCGTTTCCATAAATCGTGTCCAGTAACGGAGACAGTTCATGCCCGGGATACAAGCCAAAGAGGTGAGAAACATGACGATGTTGCGGTTCAATATCTTCAACATCCTGATACCATTCCTGCAAGTTCCCTTTTTTGCCGATTTTCAACGGGCTCAAACGAGACCGTTTGTCCAACAACATGGCCCGGTATTCCAGATTGACACCCAGAATCTCTGACGCTTCAATCACATTGCTGAACAAGTCCCAGATAATCTCCATATCCATAGTCGAAGCAATGGTGACCGATACCTTGTTCCCTTTGCTGTCCAAATAAACATTTTCAGGGGAAGTGGAAGGCGCTGTCACCAACTTGCCGTCTGTTGTAACCAGCCAGTTCAGACAAAAATCGGCGGCGCCTTTCATGATGGGATAGGCGGTCTCTCTCAGGAAATCTTTATCGAGTGTAAACTTGTAATAGTCAAACAAATGTTGTGAAAGCCATGGACTTCCAAGCGCCCAGTTAGCCCATTTCGGATCGCCGTTGCCTTCTCCAACCGGATTCGTCTGAGCCCAGATATCCGAATTATGATGAGCGGCCCAGCCTTTCATGTCATAGTAATTTTTGGCCGTGTAGACTCCATTAGCGGCCATGTGCGAGATCTGATCGATGAGTGGCAGGTACATTTCCTGCATGTTCAGCGATAAAGCCGGCCAATAATTCATTTCCAGATTGATGTTGGTGGTGTAATTACTGCGCCAGGCTGGCCGGATATCCTTGCACCAGATACCTTGCAGATTAGCAGCAACACCTCCCGGGCGGGAACAGGAAATAAGCAGGTAACGTCCAAACTGGAAATACAACGCTTCGAGAGCTGGATCAGGCGTTCCGTTCCGATAGGCTTCCAGCCGTTCGGTCATCGTCCCCTGAGGAACAGGTGCTGTGGTCAGATTAAGTTCCACCCGTTTGAAATAGTACTGATAGTCTTTTACATGAGCCGTTTTTAACGCATCAAACGTCTTTCCGGTAGCCTTGTCAAGCCGGCCCAATGTGAGGGCCTGCGGATCTTTGCCATTTTTCACGGGAGAATTCCGGTATCCGTTAAAAGAAGTGGCGGCAGAGAGAAACACAACCGCTTCTGACGCATTGGAAATCTCCAACACGCTATCAGCCGCCTTCACCTGTCCGTCAGTTGAAGCGACACGCACCCTGAACTGAAAAAACATGCCCAGTTCGCCAGCTTTGTCTTCGTAAACAACTGGTTTCTGATGGCTGTTTTCATCATTGGTAATCCGGGCTTTTCCCTTCAATACAAGATCATTCTGCTGAATTTCGGCGACATAAGCTAGTTCGTGATGAACGCCAAGTGTCACATTCAGTTTCCCTTTCTGACTCGCCTTAAGGCGTAATACCATCATTGAATCCGGCGCCGAAACAAACAGCTCTCTGGTGAATGTAACACCTTGTTGCGTAAAACGGGTCAACGCCGTGGCCGTCTCGATGTTCAGGTCCCGGTAATAGCCTGTGGCAGGGGACGTATCTTTCTGTGTGATCAGCAAGTCTCCCAGCGGTTGATACATCTGAGTGTCAGGCCCCTGCATTTTTCTCAGTAAACGGGCTGCTTCCGCATTTTTCCCACTGAACAAGAGTTTCCTGACATCATCCAGATAGGCGGAGGCATGCGGGTTTGGATTTAAATCGGCAGGGCCACCTGTCCATAAAGTTGCCTCATTCAATTGAATGCACTCGTGCTGAACAGCGCCAAAGATCATGGCTCCCAAGGTGCCATTCCCGATGGGCAATGCTTCATTCCAATCTTTAGCCGGAGCATCGTACCACAGCGTATACCTGGAAACCGGTTGAGCAGGTGCAATCCGTGTGACGGCCAAACAGACGGCCAATACAATAGCGATCTTCATAGACTGGTTATACCTGGAAAAACGTGCTTGTTTCATGGTTTGTTTGTTATCTTAAACAGAAGTTTTGCGTGGCCGGCTTGGTCAAAGTTGGTTTCAACGTTGCCAGAGCAGTTTATCTAACGGATTAGCAATCCTTCAATTTCCATCCGGTTTTTCTATCTCGACAAACGGACTGGAGGGAATGGAAAAAGAGGCTGGGCTGTCTGGTTTAGCCGGATCAAAACCGGTATAATCCGGACGGATATACTTAAACAACTCAGGAATAGCTTTTCGAATCCCTTCTACGACACATTTTGCCAGTTCATAACCGCCATACGAATTAAAATGGGTATTGTCCTCCAGCGCTTTCGGCTGGTTTGGAAACGTATTGGCCGGATAATGAACAAAGGCTTTGACAGATTCATCCGGGCCCCATGTTTCATAGAGGATCTTGCTCATGGCGTTCAGATCAATGAGTGCTACGTGTTCATCGGCAGCCAATTTACGGACAGCGTCAGGATATTCAAGCAACGTATTGATGATGGTACCGTCCGGTGCGAACGAACGCCGGTGCATGGAGGTGACCAG
>JAUZOU010000094.1 GCA_030706285.1 Bacteroidota bacterium | reverse complement strand
GAGTGCCAATGCCTCGGTTGAACTGTTGAAAGCTCATGCCGTCATCTCAAGAAGCTGGCTATTGTCACAGCTACAGCAAAAAGGGAAAGCCAGGAAAGTGCAACCGGCTTTTGTCGAAACAGAAACAGAACACATTCGTTGGTACGACAGAGAAGATCATGCTCATTTTGATGTATGTGCCGATGATCATTGCCAACGTTATCAGGGTATAACCAAAGCCAGCAATCCACATGTGTTTGACGTCATCCAGGCTACCAGGGGACAGGTGCTCTGTTCCGGAAACGAAATCTGCGATGCTCGCTTTTCCAAAAGTTGCGGAGGCATGATGGAAGGTTTTCAGTATTGCTGGGAAAATTCACCCAAGCCTTATCTGATAGGACGACCTGACAGAGACTGTTCACAGAACAAAAAAGACTGCAAACCCAACCAGCATCTTACGACGTTGACCGGATCTTCAGACAAAGCAGCATCGACAGCAGACGATACTTCGACCGGCTTTTCAGACCTGAGGAACGAAGCCAATGCCGAAGCTTGGATACTGGGTCATCCGGAATCATTTTGCAATACGACCGATAAAAAAATCCTGTCACAGGTGCTCAACAACTACGATCAGGAAACGACTGACTTTTACCGCTGGCAGGTTTTCTATTCAACAGAAACCATCAGCAAGTTGATTCGCGAACGTTCCGGCATCGACTTTGGTGACATCATAGACCTGATTCCTGTGGAAAGAGGCTTGTCAGGCAGACTGGTCCGGCTCAAGATCGTCGGGAGTAAAAGAACACTCATCATCGGCAAAGAACTTGAGATCCGCCGGACCTTATCACCTTCGCATCTGTACAGTTCGGCCTTCGTCGTGAAAAAAACGCCGGAAGGCTTCACGTTGCATGGTGCCGGCTGGGGCCATGGTGTCGGACTCTGCCAGATCGGAGCTGCTGTTATGGGCGAAAAAGGCTATACGTATCAGGCGATTTTGAGTCATTATTATCCAAACACGATCATAAGAACACTATATCAATAGACAAATCAGAACATGACAGGTACGGAAAGTTACCTGCCGGGTTCCGCCAATTGCTGTCAAACAAATGAAAAAAAACCTTCCCTGGGCCTGGATTCCCACCCTCTATTTTGCTGAAGGGATTCCCTACTTTGCCGTTACGACCATTTCGGTCTTTATGTTCAAACGATTCAACATGTCCAATACGGACATTGCGTTATATACCAGCTGGTTGTACCTACCCTGGACCATCAAATTTCTATGGAGTCCATTCGTGGATCTAATCAAGACCAAACGATGGTGGATACTGTTGATGCAGTTACTGGTCGGAGCCTGTATGGGCAGTATCGCTTTTTCATTGCCTACCCCTCATTGGTTTCAGCTGAGCATGGCCTTTTTCTGGCTGATGGCTTTCAGTTCTGCAACCCATGACATTGCAGCCGACGGTTTTTACATGCTTGGACTCAACGATAAAGACCAGGCCTTTTTTGTGGGTATCCGGAACACTTTTTACCGGTTGGCCAATGTCACCGGACAGGGATTGCTCATCGTACTGGCTGGTAAGCTCGAAGTCATCCAACTGCCTGCTTTTGCTGCCGGTATCGGAAACATTCCGTTTGCCTGGATGACCGTATTCCTGCTCATGGGCATTTTATTCATCGGATTTAGCTTTTACCATCAGTTTGCCCTGCCAAAGCCGGCTTCCGATACGCTCCAACCTGCCAGAAAAGCAGCAGAAATTTTCCGGGAATTCGGCGAAACTTTCATCAGCTTTTTCAATAAGAAGAATAGCATTCTGGCAATCGCTTTTATTCTATTTTACCGTTTTTCAGAAGCACAGTTGCTCAAACTCTCTCCGCCTTTCCTGCTTGACGGTCGTGAAATCGGTGGACTCGGACTGAGTACCAGTGCCGTCGGTACCATTTACGGAGTCGTTGGGGTCATTGCGTTGATTTTGGGTGGCATTCTGGGCGGTTTCGTCATTGCCAAAGGAGGATTGCGCAAGTGGATCTGGCCGATGGTACTCAGCATGTGCATGCCTAACCTGACTTCCATTTACTTTGCTTATATCCAACCTGAAAGCTTATGGCTGATCAATGCCGGGGTTGCTTTCGAGCAATTCGGTTACGGATTCGGTTTCACGGCCTATACCCTCTTCATCATCCAATTTTGCAAAGGGGAATACAAGACAGCACACTACGCATTTTGCACCGGAATCATGGCACTTGGCATGATGCTGCCCGGCATGTTCTCGGGCATGATTCAGGAATGGCTTGGTTACCGGCATTTCTTCGTCTATGCAATGGCCTGTTCCGTGATTCCGATTCTGTTGGTCGCACTGGTTCATTCCAAACTGGAGAAATAGCTAAAAGACACCCATTGTTACCAAACCTTGCAAAAAAGGTTTGATTGATTATTTTATCTGAACACATGAAAAAAACGGCTTTTTTGTTTTTACTGACCCTTATCTCGGTTTCCGCAGTTGCCCTGACCAGACAAATGGAATACCTTGACCGCGGATTGGTTGCCGTAAAAGTGAACCAGGGTGTTTTCCTTAGCTGGCGATGCCTGGGCACGGATAATGATAACACGGGATTCAATATCTACCGGAACAACATCAAGATAAACGGTGCCCCGATCACGGCCGTCACCAATTACGTCGATGCGAACGGAACAACGGCCAGTACTTATCAGGTTGTGCCCGTACAGAATGGGGAAGAAATGACAACCAACTTAAAAGCCGTAACACCTTGGCCTCAACAATATAAAGCCATTCCATTGAAACGGCCAGCGGGAGGAACCACTGAGCCAAACAAATACGGAAGTGTCGGGAAAGCGGCTACGAAGTCCTTTCCCCATGGTCAGCCTTACAGCTACTCTCCCAACGACTGCAGCGTAGGAGACCTGGATGGAGACGGAGAATACGAGCTTGTCGTAAAATGGGATCCATCAAATTCGCAGGACAACTCGTATTACGGAATTACCGGGAAAGTGTATCTGGATGCCTATAAGCTTGACGGGACACAACTCTGGCGTATTGACCTTGGAAAGAACATTCGTGCAGGGGCGCACTATACCCAATTCCTGGTTTATGATTTTGACGGAGACGGACTGGCGGAAGTCATTTGCAAGACAGCTCCAGGAACCGTTGACGGAAATGGAAACTTCGTGCTCATGAACAGCGACTCTCCGGCAGCCGACTACCGATGCCTTGATACGACCCAAACAAGTGGTTCAAGGATGCTTGGAACGATCCAAACCGGACCAGAATACCTGACACTTTTTGACGGGAAGACCGGTGCCGAACTGAACACTATAGCTTATAATCCCTTACGAGGTTCTGTCTCCGGCTGGGGAGATAGTTATGCCAACCGCAGCGACCGCTTTCTTGGCTGTGTGGCCTATCTGGACGGTATTCACCCTTCGGCCGTCATGTGTCGCGGTTATTACGCGCGAACCACGCTCACAGCCTATGATGTAAGCAATAAAAAGCTCGTGCAACGCTGGTTTTACGATTCAGGCACCACAAAAGGAGTCGGCGCTTACGGCCAGGGCAATCACAACCTGAGTGTAGCCGATGTCGACTCGGACGGCAAGGATGAAATTGTCTATGGATCGTGTGCCATCGATGACAACGGTTCCTTGCTGTACCGGACAGGGTACGGGCATGGAGATGCCATGCATCTTTCCGATATGGATCCTGACAATCCTGGTCTCGAAGTATGGGAAATACACGAAGATACGTCCTCTCTCTATGGATACGAACTGCATGATGCCAAAACCGGGAAGGTCCTTTGGGGAAGATATGCTGGTTCTGATGTCGGACGAGGAATGGCCGGTGACGTCGATGCACGGTATCCGGGTTTTGAAATGTGGTCGTATGCGAACGATTCCACCTACACCTGCAAAGGGGTGGCGATTTCTTCTAAAAAACCAGCCTCCAACTTCCGGATATATTGGGATGGCGATTTACAGGATGAACTATTGGATGGCGTCAAAATTACCAAATGGACTGGAAACGGCACGACTACCCTGTTATCAGCCAGTGGTGTTTCGTCGTGCAACAGCACCAAATCAACCCCTAACCTGAGTGCTGATATATTGGGCGACTGGCGCGAAGAGGTCATTTTCTGGACCTCGTCTGACTCCAGCCAACTTCGAATCTATACGACGACAACGACCTCCCCCTACCGGTTGTTTACGCTTATGCACGACCCTGTGTACAGACTGGGTATTGCCTGGCAAAATACAGCGTACAACCAGCCTCCGCACCTGGGATTTTACATCGGTGGTGGCCTTAACAGCATTCCCTGGCCGGCCATCACGCTGATGAAATACGACTCAACCCGGACTGAAACCGGGCGACCATCCGTAAAGCAGGCACCTTCGATGCTCTATAAGCAGAACGTGCTGACGATCCGTTCTTCAGAAACTATTAATGCCGTTGCCATCTATTCGTTACAAGGCTGGTTAGTCTATCAAGCCACCTCTGTCGGAAATCAGGCGTTCAGTTGCGCCATTCCAAAGAAAGAGCCGATGTTTATTGTCCAAGTGAGGACGGAATCAGGCATCCATGTTTCAAAAGTCATGAATACAGGAAATTAGAGGAACTTTACATAGAGAGGATCTATTGCTCCTCCATTAAATCATCACATAAGCTCTTTTGTAAAAAAGAGACATCCACATAGCAATTAAACTTGTAGCCTATTTTTTTCATTACCCCAACCTCCAGAAATCCCATTTTTTTATGAAAGCTAATGCTTTCGGGATTGGGTATAGCGATAACAGCCAGCATTTCCCGGTATTTTTTATTTTTTGCTGAATCTATTAATTCCTTATATAATCGGCTACCTATCCCTTGACCTTTAAATTCACGGGATAAATAGATGGTTGATTCGACCGTATGTTGATAGGCCGCTCTTGACCTAAAGGATCCATAATACGCATAACCAACCAGCACATCATCTATTTCAGCAACAAGCCAATCATAGTTGTCCAGTTTCTCTTCCATTCTCATTTTCATCTCTTCAACCGATATAGGCTCGGTTTCAAAAGTAATAGAGGTATTGACTATATACCAATTGTACAGTTCGACGATTGCCGCTGCATCACTTATTTCAGCTCGTCTAATCTTCATTTTTACTTAATATTTCGTCATTATCTGTTTGTTTGCCATGTGTAAAAAGCTGTCCCGCAAAAAAGCGAGACAGCCTTTTACATGAAGTCTTTTCAATCAACAGATTGAAACCGTATCGATCCTAGAGGAATGATTTTCATCAGACAATTCTCGTCCCCCATTTTAATGCTTTTCAGCAATTCAACATCAACATCGCATCCAAAAGCCTTCTCGAAAAGGACTTTGCTATAGCCGGTAGTACATTGACACCAGGTATTTGTTTCCAATCGATCAACTTCGGCAAGCATGGGACACGGGCAAAAAAGGAACTGTAAATAAAGTTCACCATTCCGATAAAACAATCCTGCAGCTTTTGCCTGATTATGGCTGGCAAATTCTTCCAGGCTGGATGATGAAGCAAGGAGCTTGTTCAGTAATTCTAATTTCTCATCCATCCCGTAGCCGCATTGACAATGCATCCTGATTCTTTTTACCGTAGACGGATCAAACCTTTTTTCCAATCTTTTCATGGTATTTTTTACCCATGTCGGATTGTCTTCTTGCTTTCCATTGACAATTTTCTGAGCGGTATCATCATCACACTCAGCTTTTACTGCATGATAGAGAACTTGTTTCTGAATTTTTCTTATATCGAACATAACACGTACTTTTTTAGATTTTTACATAATTGAATTTGGCAACCATTCTCACCACAACTAATGAAGAGAATTGTTACGACAGATTATACTGATTTCTATTTTTTAAGACATGACAAACCTTTTCAGAAAAATAATCCGAATGACCGAAACATTAACCTGTGGTTTGTTGAGGTTAACTATGCCTTAATTACCAATTTAAGTATCGTGTTCATGCTTTTATTTTATAGTTCGACACACAACGCCACAACAACTAAATATCAGATCCATTTAACGTGTCATTCTTTTTAATTGACTTTGGTCATTCCTGTACAAAAGCTTTTAGCGCATCTAATGGCATAAACGTTCGTTTGGCTGTAGCTTCCAGGTCTTTCCCTTCTTCTTCGTATATCCGTTTCAGGAAAATGGACATTTCTTCGCCCACTTCTATCAGATGACCGTCAGGGTCGTAAAAACGGATGGTCCGTTGTCCCCAAACTTCGGTATTTATTTCGTGCAAAAACTGAACACCGCTTTCTTTAAGCGTCTGGTAAATTTGATCGATATCATCGGTTTCAAAGCACAATTCAAAACGGCTTGAACTGTCTTTATTCGTAATATTTTCAGCTCCGAGAGTTTTGGAAATGATATTGTCAGGCCAAACTTGCCAAACCGCAAAGCCTTCTTTAAAGGTCAGGTTTGTTCCACCATTGTCCATTACCACCGTAAACTGAAGTAGTTCAGTGTAAAACTTTTTTGATAGTCCGGCATCTTTAACAAACAATACCGGTGTACAGTTTTTAAGATTCATGACCCTTCTTTTTATTGATTCATACCTATACTGCATTGATGATATTACGCGTAATCAATCGAATTATCAACGAGCATTCAATTTATCATTCTTTTCGCTGTTCATAATTTGGGGCAAATTCTGTTTGATTTTTTCTTCGTCCCAATCCCACCATTTCAGTTCAAGCAGTTTCTGTATTTGTTCCTCAGGGAAACGTTTCCGTATCAATTTAGCCGGTACGCCACCTACAATGGAAAAGGGTTCCACATCTTTTGTCACTACCGCCCGTGAACCGATAATCGCCCCGTCACCAATGGTAACGCCAGCCATGATCACAGCTTCAAATCCTATCCACACATCGTTACCGACAACAATATCGCCTTTATTGTCCCAAGCCTCGATTACGGGTGTTTGCAAATCCCATTCCCCTGCCAATACAGGAAAAGGATAGGTTGAAAAAGACCCAAGTGCATGATTTGCACCATTAAACAGAAACTTGGCGCCGCTGGCAATGGAACAGAATTTTCCAATGATCAACCGATCATGATTCACATACGGATAATGATACAACACACATTTGTGCTCAAAATCCATCGGATCATCAACATCGTGATAAAAAGAATAATCGCCCACTTCGATAAACGGGCTTTTCACGCAGCTTTTCAGATAAACCATGGTCTTATCGTCTTTGCGTGGATATAGTAATGTACGGTCTGGCATAACTTGTTATAATTAGAATTTTGATACCGATCCGAAACGTTCCTTGTATATTTTCGCTAAAACTTCCCGTTTCATCAGAAAAGCCTTTTTCATCCGGGTATATTCATTGAAGGAAGAGGGTAATCAAACCTGCAATCGCTCCATGATAATGTATTTTCACTGCAAATATAACGTTATAATATGAATTCTCAGATAAAGATTATTCAGTCAAACAGCAAGACCATCCTGTTAAAATTCGCTTAAGAATGACAACCAGTGACAAATCCGTAACAACAGATGAATTGAATGAACCATCAAAATCAAATAAAAGCAATAACTTAGCAGCTTACTATTATCCGTCTGAAAAAGCGATACTGACACTAAAAAACCTGCTTTGAGATATAAACATCTTTTGAAAATGAAGAAGCCTTTAAACCGCCGACTGACAAACCTTACATTAGTATTTTTTACGATACTGAATTTTTCTGCCTACGGAAAATCAACAACCACCGGTTTTCTCACTGCCAATGTAACCGAAAGCACTATTTCTTCGCCAACGGAAGGAGTTATTTCGTCCGCTTTTATTTCCGAAGAAACCATGAAAAACGATTTGCTGCAACTGTTGGCTAATTTCATGACGTATGTGAAGAACGATTATGCCGATTGCGCTGCCCCCAACACCATCGGTGAAGCATGTGGCTGTTTCAAAGGTGAAAATACAATGGGTAACGATGAGAAAGGTGTACGTCCCAATGCTGACCTTTCTATGATTTGCGCTTTTCTGTATAAATACGGACAGGGAAAAGTGACTTTACCCAATGGCGTCACCTGGAGCGATGTTAAAGGTATGGCGCTGAAAAGTTTGGTATTTGCTTACTCTACCCATAAAGCAAACAAGCTGAAGGTTTGTTCGGGAAACAATTACTGGGGTTCGACCGCCGCCACCGATTACACTTGGGAAAGTTCGTTGTGGGCCATGTCAGTTGCCTATTCCGCTTTTTTTCAATACGATAACCTGACCGATGCACAAAAAACCTATGTGTATAACCTAATCAAAGCAGAGAGTAATTACGAACTGACACGGAACATCCCAACCGGTTATTCGGGCGATACAAAAGCCGAAGAGAACGGTTGGGAAACAAACATTCTTGCCTGTGCCCTGGGGCTTTATCCCAACGACGATCTGGCTGAACAGTGGTACAACCGGTTACGGCAGTTTGCCATCAATTGTTATTCCCAGGCAAATGATGCCAAAGATACAACCGTGATAGATCCGTCATACGATTCCAAAACCGTGGCCGACCTTTACTTAGGTAAAAATCTGTATGACGATTATACACTACAGAACCACAGCTATTTTCATACGTCCTATCAGAACGTCGTTATGCAGGAACTGGGTGAAAGCCTTCTGGCGATGAAATTGTTCCAGGACAGCGTGTACGGTCGGGAAAACTGGAAAACGAACTCGTTGATGCACAACAACCAGAAAGTCATGGACAACGTATTGAACTATTTGGCATTAGCCGACGGAGAACTGGCTATGCCGAATGGCAACGACTGGAGTCTGTTTTTGTACGACCAAATCACTTCCTATGCCACAATGGCTTGTTTTGCGCGAGACCCGAATGCATTGATGCTGGAGAACTTGGCTTATCAGAATATCAAGGCCAGACAGACCACAACAACAGACGGAAGCTGGCTGTTACGTCCGGATGTAGGAGCCAGACGGATGGGGGTCGAGGCTCACCGGGTTATGATGACCTGGTTGATGCACGAAGCTGCATCCACAGCAACAATGTCCCCCACTGCCTGGAATGATTTTAGTAAAAAGCACGAATCGGCGGTTTTGTGGACGACGCAGAACATTGTGCGTGCTGCTACTCCCGAGCGCTTTTCCTGTTTTTCCTGGAGTTCCGGCCTGAGTAGCTATACGGGGTATTTCACGCAAAACCTGCCCGACAAGAATAAGATCATCGTGCCATACAAAGCTAATAATACAGGCAACATAGTCGGTTGGTACATCGTTAACGGACAAACTAT
>JAUZOU010000093.1 GCA_030706285.1 Bacteroidota bacterium | reverse complement strand
GCTCACCATCCCGATATCGTTGCTGGCTGCCGGCATTTATCTGTTTGCGACAGGTGGTACGCTGAACATAATCTCTTTGTCTTCGTTGTCAATTGCCATCGGACTTGTCGTGGATGATGCCATTGTGGTGATCGAGAATATCTCGAAGCATATACAGCGCGGGAGTAGCCCGAGAGAGGCAGCCATCTATGCTACCAATGAAGTCTGGTTGTCCGTGTTGGTGACCACACTGGTGCTTGTTGCCGTATTCCTGCCATTGACCATGATCAACGGGATGATGGGTGTTTTGTTTCAACAGCTCGGTTGGATTGTTTCCATCACGGTCACAGTATCCATGCTGGCTGCCATCACCATTACCCCGATGCTTTCTGCCTACCTGCTCAAGGCCAGGAATGAAGAAAAGCAGAGTTGGTGGGATGATCACATCGGAGTCTGGTTGGGAAAACTGGATAACTGGTACGGAAGGGTCATCCGTTGGGCTCTGGGACATAAAAAAACCGTCATCGGTTCAGCCGTTGTGATCTTTATTCTGTCCATGTCCTTATTCAAATTCATTGGTACGGACTTTATGCCCAGTACCGACCAAAGCCATTTGACAGCTTCCATCGAGGTTCAACGAGGCACTCGTGTGGAAGAGACCATGAAGACGACGGAACAGATCGAAACTTACATCCGGCAACACTGTCCGGAAGTGACCTTGTCGTCCAGCTCCACCGGATCGAACGATGAATCGAGCATTGCCGCCCTGTTTACCACTTCCGGCACCAACATGATCAACCTGAATCTTCGTTTGAAGGATGTCAAGGACAGAAAACGCAGTGATGTCATGATCGCCGAACAAATCCGTTCCTACCTGAAGACGATTCCTGAAGTCGTCAATTATACGGTAACGACAGGTAGTACTGGAATGGGAGCAGGAACGAATACGGTTGATGTGGAAATCTACGGATATGATTTCAATCAGACCAATGCGCTGGCCCAACAGATCAAGACTAAGTGTAAAACACTTCCGGGAGCCCGTGATATAACCATCAGCCGTAAAGACGATAAAGCCGAATTGCAGGTCGTACTTGATAAGGAAAAATTAGCCTTGCTCGGTTTGAACAGCGCGACTGTTTCAAATTATATCCGTAACCGGACATATGGTTCTACTGTTGGCTATTTAAAGGAAGACGGAGACGAATATGACATTGTTGTCCGGCTGAAAGAAGAAAACCGCAATTCGATCAGCGATCTGGAAGAATTGACAATACCGACGCCGGCAGGAGCCAAGGTTAAACTAAAGGAAGTCGGAGCGGTCAAGGAATTCTGGTCACCGCCAAACATCGAACGTAAACGTCGTGAACGTATCGTAACGGTTTCCATTACACCGGTGGGTGTCCCGCTGGGTACAATGGCCAACGAAATCAAGACAGCCTTGAAACAGGTTGATGTACCTAAGGGAATCATGATCAATGTCGGCGGTACCTATGAGGACCAACAGGAATCTTTCTCAAGCATCGGCCTGCTGTTGTTGATTGTTGTCATGCTGGTGTATGTGGTGATGGCTTCGCAGTTCGAGTCGTATGCCAAACCGTTGATCATCATGTTTGCCGTTCCGTTCGCCTTCTGTGGTGTTGCTATTGCCTTGTTCCTGACCGGGACCTCTCTAAGTATGATTGCTGCCATTGGTTTGATCATGTTGGTCGGCATTGTGGTTAAGAACGGTATTGTGCTGGTCGACTTTATCAATCTGACCAGGGACCGCGGGCATGAACTGTATGAAGCGCTTGAAATTGCCGGCCGTTCCAGGTTGCGTCCTGTACTGATGACGTCCTTGACTGCCATTCTGGGTATGTTGCCAATGGCATTGGGTATTGGTGAAGGAGCCGAGATCTGGGCACCGATGGGTGTGACCATTGTCGGTGGTATGGTCTTTTCGACCATTGCCACCCTGATACTTGTCCCTGTTTTGTATTCATTAGTGGCCCGTCACGGCGATCGAAACAAGCAGGAAAAAGTCCGCAAGCATTTTGTCTTTATGAGTGAAAACAACGACGATCAACAAATTCAGAACCAATGAAAGCAGTATTTATCGTATATAACCAGACCAATTCGGAACGGATGGATTATTTGTTCGATCAATTGGCCATCAGAGGCTATACTTCCTGGGAAAAAGTAGACGGCCGCGGCAGTGTGGATGGGGAACCTCGAATGGGGACCCATATCTGGCCCGAAATGAACTCGGCTGCTTTGACGGTGATCGAAGATAACAAAGTGGATGAATTATTGATGTACCTCAGGAAGCTGGATCATCATAACAAAAAGGCCGGTGTTCGCGCCTTCGTCTGGAACATCGAACAAATGGTCTGACCCCAGCTTTGATTAAAATAGCAATCGTTGTACGAACCGGGTTTTCTGAACGGTTTGGTTCAATCTAAAGAGTGCGTCTTAAAAAAGAGACGCACTTTTTTAATTCATCAAACGACGTTGCAACGTAAAAAGCCCCTCTGTTAACACATCTTTTTGAATTGATTGTATACCGCCAAAAATTACCTTACTTTTGCATACTGAATTTATCATCCAGCCAATAGCATGAATTTAGTCATCGATCAGGGAAATACGAGCAGCAAAATTGCCCTTTTTGGGGATGAAGCGGACCCATTGGATATTTTTACGACAACGGACCTGTCTGCAGCGTATCTGGAAAATATGGTTGATCATCATCATCCTGAGGCTTGCATCCTGTCATCTGTTGCGCCTTTCGATCCGTCAGTCTCAGCGTACCTGAAACAACAAATTCCGCATTTTTATTTACTCGATTCAACGACGCCCATTCCAATCGGTAATGCTTATCATACCCCGGAAACGCTTGGCGCCGACCGTATTGCGGCAGCTGCAGGTGCCTGGTTTCTTAAACCCGGGAAGCCGATCCTGATTGTGGACATGGGCACAGCAATCACCTATGATTTTATCCGTGATGACGGAACCTTTATGGGAGGGAACATTACGCCCGGACTGAATTTACGGTTGAAAGCCCTTCATGAATTTACCGGACGGCTGCCGGAAGTTAAAGCCAGCGAGTCGTTCGAATTATTCGGAACAGATACTGAATCGGCCATCAGAGCCGGTGTCATGCAAGGCATTTTGTATGAAATCCAAGGCTACCTCATGGATTATCGGACTGCTTATCCTGACCTTTTCGCTTTTTTAACAGGTGGTGACCTATTTTATTTTGCGGGAAAACTAAAAAATGGCATCTTTGTGAACAAAAATTTGGTTTTAATAGGCCTAAACAGAATCCTTAACCACAATGTCAGACACTAAAATCCTGAAAGCCGCCTTACTGTTGGCTGCAATTCCTTTCGTCTTAATGGCGCAGAATACAAATTCTCCCTATAGCCGCAATGGCTTTGGCATACTGGAGAATCCTGCCCTTGGAAATAGTAAAGGTATGGGAGGGGCCAGTATCGGTATTAGAGAAAACAACATGATCAATCCTGCCAATCCTGCATCATATTCTGCCATTGATACGATGACGATGTTGTGGGATTTCGGTGTCTCCGGCAATTATTCGAGGTTCAAGGAAGCGTCTGTTCATCAGGGCAATCCCAACGGAGGATTGGATTATGTGGCGATGAAAATTCCACTTAAACGCTGGTGGGGTGTTGCCATCGGACTGACGCCTTTTTCGAAAGTCGGTTATGCTTATTCCCATTCGTACACGTTGACCAATAAATATACGTACACGGATAGTTATTCCGGTACAGGCGGACTGAATACACTTTTCCTCGGTACGGCTGTTGCACTGGGAAAGTCGTTTGGAATTGGTGTCAATTATAAATACATTTTTGGGACGATTACCCAATCCAGCGTTGCCAGTTCCTCAGATGACGAGTCGTTCAATTCGAGAGCGACATCGGAGAATTGGTACATGCATGGGTCGACGCTTGAACTTGGTTTACAATATGCAGCGACCCTCGATAAGAAGAACAAACTGGTGCTGGGGGCTACATTCTCTGAGAAAATGCCTCTCAATACGAATGTGTACACCCTGACAATGTCGACAGATACAACTGATACGTCAGTAGCCTCTGATTTTGGTCTGCCGCGCACCATCGGCCTGGGAGTCAGCTGGATCTATGATAACCGTCTGACACTGGCGTTGGACTATCAGCATCAGAATTGGGCGGACGTCAAATTCCATGGTGCTAAAGACAGTCTCAGTAACAGTTCAAGGATATCATTCGGAGCAGAATACCTTCCAGCCATGTTCACCTCTCACTATTACCAAGCCATCAAATATCGTTTTGGCGGGTATTATTCCGATTCGTATATTAAAAACTTTGAGTATTATTCTGATTTAACCAGTGCAAATAAGATCGGCAATATTCGAAATGTCGGTTTGACATTCGGAATTGGGTTGCCGTTGAGAGGACAACGCTCTGAGATGAATCTTTCTTTTGAAGCCGGTAAGTTGCTTTTGCCCTCAGCATCCATGATTCATGAAAATTATTACAAACTTTCGCTTGGTATCACGTTCAATGAAACGTGGTTCTTCAAGCGTAAATTATAAGAGATTGGTGACAAGACACTTTTTCGTAGTACACATTCCATTAACACGTATAGCAGTTGCACTTTGTGTAACTGTTATACTGTTTTTATCCTTTTCCTGTCAGAAAGAGCGTAAAGAGTTCGTCCCCTCATTTATTGAAAGAGATTCAATCCCTGGACTTTACACCGATTCGGTTACCACACTTATTTCCGATTCAGGCAGAATTCGCTATAAAGTGATTACAGCAGTCTGGAAGATTTTTGATAAGGCACCGGAACCGTATTGGCTGTTTCCGGATAAGGTTTATTGTGAACGCTTCAACGATAGTATGAAGGTAGAATCCTTGATCCAGTGTGATACAGCCCGGTATTTTACCAGACGCCGCCTGTGGGAACTGAAAAAAAATGTTCGCATTGTCAACCTGAAGGGGGAAACGTTCAAAACGTCCATTTTGTATTGGGACCAGCGTCAGGACAGGGTTTATTCGGATTCGTTCATCCGGATCGAACAAAAGGATGTGGTTTTGTCAGGAACCGGATTTACCTCCAACCAAACCTTGACGCGTTATACGATATTTAAGCCAAAGGGCCCCATCTACATGGATCAGGATAAAAAGATGGATTCGCTCAAGATGGATCCATACAGGAAGTCAAAATAATCGGATATGTACATTTTTTAAACAATTATTTGTATATTCGCACGCTGAAAAAGCAAGTTATCAGACTTTCTTAACCGACAAATAAATTGTAATATACCTTTTTCTATGGCAACTTTACAGAAAATTAGAAATAAAGCAGTATTCCTGACATTAATCATCGGATTTGCCTTATTTGCCTTTATTATCGGAGACTTCCTGAATTCAGGATCTTCTCTTTTCCGTCAGTCTCGTCAAAAGATAGCAGTCATTGGAGACTCCAAACTTGATTACAAAGAGTACGAAGCCAGGATTGAAGAAATGGAAGAAGTTTATAAGATCCAGACTGGTCAATCCAATTTTGATGAAAATGTATCCGGACAGATCCGTGAGTCCGTTTACGAAACAATTGTCCGCGAACGGTTGCTTGACCAGCAAGCTGAAAAATTGGGTGTAGCGGTTACCGGTAAAGAAGTTTTCAATATGATCAACGGCGCCAATGTCCATCCGATGATCAAACAACTGCCCATTTTCCAGAATCCAAAGACCGGAACCTTTGACCGGTCTATGATGATGAACTTCCTTAAGACCATCCAGCAGGATGATCTCTCTCAATATCCTGCCGATGCTCAGGCTCAGATCAAACAACTTAAAACATACTGGCTGTTCTGGGAAAACAACCTGAAATATTCCAGACTGGAAGAAAAAATCAATACCCTGCTGGCCAAGGCCGTTACGGCAAACAGTCTGGATATCGAAGATCAGTTTAAGGAAAGAAGTGTCAACGTTGACTTTGCCTATGTCTGCAAACCCTACAGCGCTATTCCTGATTCATTGTTCAACGTAAGCAACAGTGAACTCAAAAAACGGTATAGTGAAAAAAAGGCATTTTTTGCTCAGAAACCTTATCGTTCTGCCAAATACGTTCTTGTTAATGTGGCAGCCAGCAAAGAAGACCTGAAAGCGGTAGAAGACAAGATCAATTCCATAAAAGACCAGTTTTCGACGACAACCGAACCGATTGCCTTTGCCAATTCAAATTCAGATGAAGTTAATCCGGATTGTTATGTAGCCAATTCGACATTCAATCCGACGGTGAAGGCTTTCCTGTCAACCAGTGGATCCATCATGCAACCGACTCTGAGTAGCAATGCCTATTTCATGGCACGTGTGGTTGGCCGCAAGGTTGGCCCTGATTCTGTCAAGGCTCGTCAGATCGTTTTGCCTATGGGCGCTCAGACAAGAGCTGACAGTATCCTGAAAGTCTTGCGCAATGGTGGCGATTTTGCCGCGATTGCCAGCAAAGTCTCAGGCGGAAATTCTTCAGAGATGGGCTGGTTCCGTGAAGCAGATGCCATACAGCTCGGTCCTGATTTCCTGAATGCCTGCTTCAGCGCTTCAAAGAACAGCTATTTCTCCGTCAAGACCAAATATGATATTCGTATCATGCAAGTGACTGACCAGACAAAGCCGGTTGCCAAAACGAAATTGGCACTCATAACCTTGAACATTACACCAAGTTCGATAACCTACGGTAAGTACTACAATAACCTGAACAGGATCGTTGCCCAGTATCAGTCTGCCAATACATTCTTCAAGGCAGCCAGAAAAGCCGGGTATGAAGTCCAGCAGGCACAGTTCGTTCGCAAGAACGACCTTACGTTGGCTCAGATACCCCAAATGCGCCAGGCCGTTCGTTACATCTACAATGGTAAAGTCGGAAATATCTCAGGTATTCTGGAGAACAGTTCCAATCAGTTTGTGGTTGTTGGCATTACTGCCATCAGTGACGGAGACTATCAGACGTTTGAAGAAGCTAAACCGCTATTGACACATGAACTGATCAACGAAAAGAAAGCAGAAAAACTGATCAATGACATTGCCGCCAAAAAACAGGCAACATTGGCTCAACTTAGTCTTTCCAACCGGTTGAATATTGATACGGCCCGTTTCGTTAACTTCTCTGTCCGCCGGATTACTGGTATCGGTGAAGAACCTGCTTTGGTCGCCGCTGTAACAACGGCAAAAACAGCGAAACTGTCAGCCCCGGTAAAAGGCAAAAACGGTGTGTATGTGTTCCAGGTTCTTTCCAGGACCAAATCGGGCGAAGCGTTCAACCTTCAAGCTGAACGGATGAACTGGAATGCCAACAACATGTACCGCATCATGTACCAGGCCTTTGATGCTGTTCGTAAGGCCTCCAAAGTCGTTGATAACAGAATTCGTTTCTATTGATCAGAGACTAGTTAGATTAAGTCTTTAAGCTATCAAAAAAACGGGATGGATACATCCCGTTTTTTTAGTTAAAAACAGATGGAAAAAGTTCAGTTAGTTGGAAAGCATCCGGAAGAATTGAAGCAATGGGTGCTGGAACAAGGCCTGCCTGCCTATACTGTCCGCCAGTTGTTGGATTGGATGTACCGGAAACGCGTGTTCCGGTTTGAAGAGATGACCAATTTGGCAAAGGCAACCCGGACTCTACTTTCGGAACGGGCAGAGGCATTTCATGAAGCACCTGCCCATGCTGAGAAATCGGCGGATGGTACGGTTAAATACCTGTTCAGGACGTTGGATGGATCTTTTATTGAATCTGTTTACATTCCGGAACCAGACAGAGGAACCTTGTGCGTCTCTTCACAGGCCGGCTGCAAAATGGGTTGCGCTTTTTGCATGACTGGCCGGATGGGCTTTAAGTCTAATCTGACAGCGTTCGAAATACTAAATCAGATTTTCTCTATCCCTGAAACTGGTGACCTGACAAATATTGTGTTTATGGGTATGGGGGAACCGATGGATAACCTTGACGAAGTGTTGCGTGCGCTGGATTGCCTGACCGCTTCATGGGGGCTTGGCTGGAGTCCGAAACGGATAACGGTGTCCACCATAGGCGTCCTGCCTGGATTAAACCGTTTCTTGCAGGAAAGCCATTGTCACTTGGCTATCAGTCTTCATACAGCGTTGCCTGACCAACGCGCCGCCTGGATGCCTTCTCAGAAGGCCTGGCCATTATCAGACAGTATCGAATTGCTCAGAACGGTAGATTTTAGCGGTCAGCGGCGTCTTTCCTTCGAATACATCGTGTTCTGCGGGCTCAACGATGACAAGGCACATGCGGATCATCTGCTCCGTTTGTTGGATGGGCTTGAATGCCGTGTCAATCTGATCCGGTTTCATACCATTCCGGATACACCGTTTAAACGTCCGGATGAAACAACACTGCAGTATTTTGCCGATTACCTGAACAAGAAAGGGTTGAAAACCACGATACGGAAGTCCAGAGGTGAAGACATAAAGGCTGCTTGCGGCTTGCTTTCCACCTCCGGAATGTGAAATTAAATTTTCTCCTTTTTTGGCAGGATTAAACCCAATAATGTGTATCTTTCGGAAATTTTGTCAGTCTGTCATACGCAGTTGTATGCCGGCCGCTGATCAATCAACTAGTTTATGGAAGAATCAAGAATACGAGTCGGAATTACTCAAGGAGATATTAATGGCATTGGATACGAAGTGATTTTAAAGGCCTTGTCTGATCCAAGACTTTATGAAGAACAAGCAGTCATTGTCTACGGTTCACCCAAAGTCGCTGCCTATCACAAGAAAGCGTTGGAACTGAATACGGTCAGCTTTTCGACCATCTCTCATGCCAGAGAAGCGCAGACCGGCAGAATCAGCATCATCAACTGCACTGACGATGAAGTGAAGGTGGAACTGGGACAGTCTACTCAAATAGCCGGAAAAGCCTCTTTTCAGGCATTGGACAGAGCCGTCAGCGATATGAAAGAGGGGGTGATCGATGTACTGTTGACTGCTCCGATTAACAAAAACAACATTCAGTCTGAACAGTTCAACTTTCCGGGACACACAGAATACTTGCAGGCAGCCTTCGGTGAGGGAAAGAATGCCTTGATGATCATGGCTACAGAGTCATTGCGAGTTGCGGTGGCAACAGGCCATATTCCCATTTCCGAGGTCTCTTCGGCTATTGACATTCAGGGACTGGTGCAAAAGTTGAAATTGTTCAACCGATCGCTCATGATCGATTTCAATATTCAACGGCCACGGATAGCGGTGCTTGGAATGAACCCTCATGCGGGAGATAAAGGAGTCATCGGAAATGAAGATCAGGAGATTGTGGCTGAAGCCGT
>JAUZOU010000092.1 GCA_030706285.1 Bacteroidota bacterium | reverse complement strand
TTCCATTTTTGTGGCTTTTGCCTTGAAACGTGAAGACAAGAAGCAAGGGTACGGACTGGAAAAGAAGAATATCCAATAATCCGACCACCATCATTCGGTTAGAAAAAAAGCGCCCGGAATTTTCCGGGCGCTTTTTTTCATCTGTTTGTCCCTGCCTGAAATAGGATGGGACAGTTACTATCTGTAACGATTGAATGAAACCACTTGATCAAACGGCTTCCGTTTCTTCTCTCTGACCGGCTGTGCAGCGTAGCCAACTGTAATGACCAGACTGATGCTTTTCGAAAAAGGAATGCCCAGAAGATGATGCATTTGGCATTTGTCGAAGGAACCGATAATGCAGGAACCAAGGCCTTGTTCAGCCGCAGCCAGTGTGATGTGGGCGGCAACCAGGCCCATGTCGATGTCCCGGAAATGCATCAGATCGAGTAGTCTTCTACCCATCGATAACAACTTCGTGTTTTCTTTGACCAGAACAATATGAACAGGTGCCTGAGTGACAAAGCGGTTTGTCCCGTTCTTTCCGGTCATGGCGGCAGCTGTTTGCCGTTGTTGCTGCGGATCGGTTACGACGACAAATTTCCAGGATTGGACATTACCCGATGACGGTGCCAACCTGGCCGCTTCCAGAATGTATTCGATTTTTGCAGGTTCCACAGATCGGGAAGCATCATAAGCCCGGTCACTCTGACGGAGCTTGATCAGATCAAGCAACATTTTTTCCATGGCATCTGTTTTAAAACGGCAGGTGCTTACTTGTAGCGATTGAAGGAAGCGATTTCCTCCAGGTCTTTGCGCTTCTTATCCCTGGCGCTCTGAGTGGAATACCCAAGTGTGATGACCAGATATGGCCGTTTGGAATCAGGTATGCTGAGTGCCTTCCGCAGTTTCTTTTCATCGAACCAGCCGACAATGCAGGTTCCAAGTCCTTGCTCGGCAGCAGCAAGCGTGATGTAGGAGGCTGCAATGCCGAGATCTGTGTCCGGGAAATGTTTGCGCTTAATCAAACCGCCGGCTTTAGACGTAAAATTGGCGTCTTCTTCCACCACAACGATGTGGACAGGCGCCTGAAAGGCAAAATGGTTCATGCCGAGCGTTTTATCGGCGATGGCCGCCGCTGTTTGTTTCTTGATAGCAGGATCTGTGACAACAATGAACTTCCAGGGTTGGGCGTTGCAGGCCGAAGGCGCCAGTCTGACTACGTTCAGCAGGTAATCGATTTTTTCTTGTTCAACCGGTCTGGTTGTGTCATAGGCTCTGTCGCTCTGGCGGCTTTTAACCAATTCAAGCAGTGTTGTTTCCATAGTTTTGCGCTGAATAATGAAATGTGATGAAACGAGCTTGTTTGTAACAAACGTCAAAGCAGATTATCATTCGACAGGCTAGTTACATCTGTCTTTAAATAAAAAATCAGTATCAGATGAATAAACCGATCATCCTATGAAGCAAAGGTATGAAAAGAATCAAGCCAGCGTGCCAATGAAACTAAAAAAGATGTGACCGGAAAAAAACGGTTACAACAAATGGACCGGTGTGTTTATAATGAACAACCTTGTAAGAGACGTTTACCGTCAATCCAGTTTCAGCACAGCTAGAAATGCTTTTTGCGGTACCTGGACATTGCCGATTTGCTTCATGCGTTTCTTACCACGCTTTTGCTTTTCAAGCAGTTTCCGTTTCCGGCTGATGTCGCCTCCATAGCATTTGGCTGTTACATCCTTACGGACAGCCTTGATGGTTTCACGCGCAATGATCTTGGCACCGATGGCTGCTTGTACGGCAATATCAAACTGCTGGCGAGGTATAAGATCCTTGAGCTTCTCGCACATGCGTCGGCCAAGGGACTCAGCGTTGCTCACATGAGTAAGGCAGGAGAGGGCATCCACCGGTTCGCTGTTGAGCAGGATGTCCAGTTTGACCAGTTTTGATTCGCGAAATCCATTCTGATGGTAGTCGAACGAGGCGTATCCTTTGGATATGCTTTTCAGTTTGTCGTAAAAATCGATCACGATTTCCCCCAAAGGCATATCGAAGAGTATTTCCACACGACTGCCGGAAATGTATTCCTGCTTGATGAGTTCCCCTCGCTTGCTCAGGCACAAGGTCATGATGCTGCCGATGAATTCGGTATTGGTGATGATGGAAGCCCGGATATACGGTTCCTCTATCTTTTCGATCAGGGTTGGTTCAGGCAGACTCGACGGATTGTGCACATCAAGCAGTTCTCCTTTTTTGGTGGTGACCATGTATTGAACGTTCGGCACTGTCGTAATGACATCCATGTCGAATTCACGATCCAGCCGTTCCTGAATGATCTCCATATGAAGCAGGCCGAGGAAGCCACACCGGAATCCGAAGCCAAGAGCGAGCGAGGATTCGGGTTGAAAGGTCAGCGACGCATCGTTCAGCTGAAGCTTTTCCAGCGATGAACGCAGATCCTCGAAATCTTCGGTTTCAATCGGATAAACACCGGCGAACACCATCGGCTTGACTTCCTGAAATCCTTCGATCGCTTTGGCACAGGGGCGTTTCACATGGGTGATGGTATCACCTACCTTGACTTCCCTCGAGGTCTTGATGCCGGAAATAATGTAACCAACATCTCCGCATTTGAGTTCCTTTCTGGGAGATAGTTGCATTTTCAGGACACCAATTTCTTCTGCGTAATATTCTTTTTTCGTTGAGTAAAACTTGACAAAATCGTCTGTCCGGATGGTTCCGTTCACGATTTTGAAATAGGCAATGATACCACGGAACGAATTGAATACGGAATCGAAGATCAGTGCTTGCAGTGGTGCTTCAGGATCGCCTTTCGGTGCCGGCACCCGTTCGATGATGGCCTTCAGGATGGCCTCGACACCTTCGCCGGTCTTACCGCTGGCACGGATGATCTCATCCCGTTTAACCCCCAGCAGGTCGATGATCTGGTCCTCCACTTCCTCAGGCATGGCACTTGGCAGGTCGACCTTGTTGAGTACCGGGATAATTTCCAGATCGTTGTCAATGGCCATATATAGGTTGGAAATGGTCTGCGCCTGAATACCCTGGGATGCATCGACAACCAATAACGCACCTTCGCACGCGGCAATGGAACGGGACACTTCGTATGAAAAATCCACGTGTCCCGGCGTGTCAATCAGATTGAGCTGATACGCTTCGCCGTTCAGGGTATAATCCATCTGGATCGCATGGCTTTTAATGGTGATCCCGCGCTCTCTCTCCAAATCCATGTCGTCGAGCATCTGATTTTCAGTGATGACAACAGTCTTGGTGTATTCAAGCAGGCGGTCAGCAAGTGTGCTTTTGCCGTGGTCGATGTGAGCAATGATACAAAAGTTCCGGATGTGCTTCATTTAGGATGAGTCGCTCGATTGAGTGTTAAGAGGTGCAAATTTACATTATTTCAGGTGAAGACTGACTATGGCGCATGAAAAAAGTTGTATTTTTGTTCAAATCAAATCCCACTATATGACCGTCGCTGAAGCTACTAATTTATATGAGCGCATCATCGGCCAAATTGTTCATTACAACCTAAAAGAGGCCTTTGTCAACTTAAGCTACCTGATTCAGCAAAATGGGTTCGGATTGGCTTACGATCAGCTCAGTGAACTGGAAAGTAATTACCGTTATTTATTGAGGTTCCGTTTGGAAGGGACTCCGGATCCGGGCAAGGAAAAGGTCTATGCTGACTTACGCAGAAGAGCCTTGCATCTGACTGACGAAGCTTGGCATCTATGGATGAGCATGCGTTCGCCTCAATTGTATTACGACCGTATCAGGGCGTCTAAAATTGAGAGTGATGTTCCGATGGAAAATCTGGTTCCTGACCTCAAAAAATCAGCCAACAACCTGGTCTTGGCTCAAATGGTGGAATCAACCGAAGCTCGTGTGGAGAAAATAGACCAGTTGACCCGGTTGAGAGAACATACGGTCCGTCATCTATTTATAAAACTGTTTATTTCCGGCGATTGGACCGAAGAAGATGTGCCATTTTACCGTAGTCTGTTTACGGATCCTGCGATCTTTGATCCGGAAAAGGCCCTTTTTGTTTCGGCGTTGTTATTGTCGCTGATGCAGCGGTTTGATGAAGAAAAGATCCTGTTGCTGATCGACTTGTGCAGTAATACGGAACCGGAAGTTTCACAACGCGCCATTGTGGCTGTCGCTGTGATTATGTATCTGTATGACGAGCGGTTGGATGTTTACCCGGCTATCGGCCAGAAAATGGCTTTAGCCATGGAAGATGACCTCTTCAAGCAATCGATGATTCGCGTGATTTTTCAGCTCATTCGTTCTAAAGATACTGAAAGCGTGACAAAACGGATGCAGGAAGAAATTTTGCCGGAAATGACCAGATTTGGCTCTGTCATTCAGGATAAGCTCAAACAGGAGGATGGTGACGATTCGAAGGAGGATTTCAATCCGGATTGGAAAAATATGATCGAAAGTTCCGGATTTTCAGCCAAAATGCAGGAATTTTCCGACATGCAGATGGAAGGAATCGATGTCTATATGAGTACCTTCTCTGGTCAGAAATTTTATCCGTTCTTCCAGGAAATCGCCAATTGGTTTTTGCCTTTTTACACAACCCATTCTTCGTTGAAAGAATTGTTTGAAAAAGGATCGATTGCTGGTTCCGGTATTCTCGATATGGTGCTTAAGTCCGAATATCTTTGTTCCTCCGACAAATATTCATTCTGCTTCAATATTCTTCAATTGCCGGCTACCTACCGCAAATCAATGGCGGCCAATCTGGGTGCCGATGGCGAAGTCTACGAAGAATACAAGAAATCGGAAATTGCCATGAATCCTCTTTATATGCAGGAACAAGCCTCCAACCGCTATATTCAGGATTTGTACCGTTTCTTTAATTTATACGGGCGCAGACGGGATTTTACCAATATTTTTTCATTTCCGCTCGACATTCATAATACAAAAAGCCTGGGCAAGTACTTTGCGACGGAAGCGACGCTACGCAAAATCGGCCAGCTTTTTTTTAGAAACAAGCATTACAAGAACGCCTTATCTGTGATAGACCGGTTGATCAATATCCTGCCGGCCGATGCCGAATTGCTTCAGAAGCGCGGCTTTTGCCTTCAGCAGCTTGACCGCCGTAAGGAAGCCCTCGAGACGTATTTGCAGGCAGACCTGATCCTGCCGGACAGCCTTTGGACCTTGAAGCGGATCGCGGCTTGTTACCGGCTGGAAAAAAATCCGGCTAAAGCCCTTGAATACTATTTTAAAGCAGAAAAACTCGCCCCGGACGATCTGGTGCTAACATTTAATATCGGCCATGCGTTGGTAGAATCAGGCAATTATGCCGAAGCCCTGAAACATTATTTCAAGGCCGAAGTGCTGTCGGACGAATCACTGAAAACCTGGAGGCCGATAGCCTGGTGCTCCTTGATGTGCGGTAAAATGGATCAGGCGACCAATTATTACGATAAAATACTTAAACACAATCCGGCTATTGACGATTACCTTAATGCAGGCCATCTGGAATGGTGCAAAGGTTATCCGATAAAAGCCATAGATATGTATAAACGTGGCATCCGGGCCACTCACACACCCTTTCCTGAATTTCAGGAAATGTTCCAGAAAGATGTCAAGTTGCTGATAGGGCACGGCATCAACGAAGAGGATATTCCCTTCGTGCGTGATGAGCTAATCTACGCCCTTGAAGAATAAAATTGTATGAGAAAACTGTTGATTGGCCTAATGGCCTTATTTGCGATCGTGCCGTTGTTTGCCGAACAAGCTGATTCGTCCGTGATTTTCAAAGCCCGCTTTTTGAAACACGAATTACAGTCTTATGAAATCACTCAATCGACATATACCTTACGGAACAAAGATACAACGGCCTTGCAACAGTTTCGCGTAAAGGCGGATGTCTACATTTCCGACTCATCAGCAGAAGGATACAACATACGCTGGCATTTGTACGATTTTTCCATCAATACGGACAGTCGTAAACTTCAGCAGTTAGTGAGTCTGGCTAAACCGGTTGATGTGACGTGCCGGGCTTCTACGGTCGGTGAATTGCAGGAGTTTTTCGATTGGGAAGACCTGTCCACCTGTCTGGATGAAGGCTTTAAAACCATTTTGCCTGAATTCGCTACCCGGCGTGATTCTTCATCCAAACAAGAGCTGAGCCGGTTGTTTGATTTCCGGTCTTCACTCGAAGGAGTCGTGCTTCGGACAATCCGGATGTTCCATCAGGTTTACGGCCTTGGCTATACGTTAGGAGAGATCGTCGACGTTCCTTCCGATCTGATCCTGCCTGCTGTCCCTGAACCAGTCCCAGGGGTGATTCATAAAAGGTTGGTCAAAATCGATCAGGAAGATGGCGTTGCCTTTCTTACCTCTGTCGCTTATCCGGACGCGAAAGCCTTGCAGCAAATCCTTAAAAAAGTATATCCTGATGTTTCTGTACCACCGTATTTGCTCAACCAGTCTATCATCGGTTCTGTGGTAGCCGATCTAAAAACCGGCTGGCTTTTATATACTTTTGAGCAACGGGAATATGGTCCGGAAAATCACCTGTCCGGCGAGTTGCTCGAACTGAAGCATGATAAATTACAGTTTAATTAAAACCAGAGAGATATGTGTGCGAAAATTGAAAAAATCCCATTCGGGCAGCTACCAGACGGCCGCGAGGCCAGTTTGTTCCGCATCACGAACGAAATAGGCGCCATAGCTGAAATCACCAATTACGGTGGCCGGTTGGTCCGTATTTTGGTACCGGATAAAAACGAGAAACCGGTTTCGGTCATTAAAGGTTACGATAACCTGAATGGTTACCTGAAGGATGGCGGTAATTACCTGGGCGCTATCTGTGGCCGGTTTGCCAACCGCATTGCCAAGGCAAAATTTATCGCCGACGGCGAAGAATATACACTGGCTGCCAATAACGGAGACAACAGCCTGCATGGCGGTATTAACGGGTTCCATGTACAATTGTGGGATGCCAGGATCGAAGGAGAAACGATCATTATGTCCTATATCGCCAAAGATATGGAGGAAGGCTTTCCTGGAGAATTTTCCGTCGAAGTGGCATTTTCCTGGTCTGAAACATGTGAATTAAGTATGCAGGTGACAGCTACCACCACCAAGTGCACCCCTGTCAACATTACCAACCATGCCTATTTCAACCTGGACGGGGAAGGGAACATCCTTAGTCATAAGTTGCGCATCAACAGTAACCGCTACATTCCCATTTATCCGGATGCCATTCCAACCGGAGAAATCCGTTTTGTCAAAGACACGGCCTTTGATTTCACGGCTCCGAAGACGATCGGTAAGGATATTGAAAGCGGAGAGGAACAACTGATCAATGGCAATGGCTACGATCACTGCTTTGTCTTGAACAAAGAGGAATTCGGCGATCTCGTGTTGGCTGCAGATGCTCATTCCTCCAAAAGCGGTATAGGCTTGCGGGTCTATACGACGGCACCAGGTGTGCAGTTCTACAGTGGCAATTACCTCACCAGCGACGTGCCCTCCCACGAAGGCAACGTGTTGTCTGCCCGTGAAGCTTTCTGCCTGGAACCGGAATTTTTCCCAGACAGCCCCAACCAGAGTGGCTTCCCGGATTGTTTGTTGCAACCGGGTGAGACCTTTTCGCAGACGATGATTTTCCAGTTTTATTGAACAGCGTCCTGACAAGATCTGTCCGTTAACCAAACTGATTACACATGACAAAAACTGTTGAGTTTCAGCTACGCGAAGGTGAATCCTTTATTCCTCTCATTCAGTTGCTAAAAGTAACTCAGGTTGCCAATTCCGGTGGTGAATCCCAGGTGTTGGTCACCGAAGGAAAAGTCACCCTGAACGGCCAGCCCGAACTCCGCAAACGCGCTAAAATCAAAGCAGGCGATGTAGTAACAGCTCAGGGTTACGAAATCCGGGTGACAGGCTAAACCAGCATGTATGGCTGTTCGCTTATATCAATCCTGAAAATGATGATTCCATTAGGCTTTTTCAGGATTGTCTTTTTTGCAGGCACAGACAGCCGTGCCTGTTCTGTTTCTTCTGTACTGGTGCGCCTTCCTGTTTCTTATTCACCGATCGCTGTTGCGACAATTTGCCGCCCTGAATTCCGGTTGCGGAATTCACACAGATAAATACCCTGCCAGCACCCCAGGTTGATTTGCCCGTTTGTAATCGGGATGGTTATACTGCTACCAACCATTGTCGTCTTGGCATGCGCCGGCATGTCATCGTCACCTTCCAGCGTGTGCCTGTAATACGGTTCACGTTCTTTGACCAACTTGTCGAAAATGGCTGCAAGATCCGTTTGAACGTCCGGATCTGCATTTTCATTGAGCGATAGTCCGGCCGACGTATGTTTGATGAACAAGCTCAGCAAACCCGTCTTAGGCAATACCGGTAGATTCCGTACCATCTCGTCGGTTACCAGATGAAATCCCCTTCGCCTGGCCATTAATGTAAATTCAGTCTGTACGATCATTGCTTTGTTTTTGTTATTCCTGTAAATATACAGTATTAGAGACTCATTTGGAACTGGTTTGATTAAAAATCGATCGACCGTACAATGGTTAATTCGCTAGAAAAGAATAAGGTATTAATCCCATTGCTCTTATTTTTATCCTACTTTTGTCTGATACGATTATTCAATTATCAATGAAACGATTTGTCCTCTTTTTGCTTTGCTTTTTGACAGTCCTGACCGTCTGTCAGGCAACCAACTACTATGTGGCAACCAACGGCAATGATACGACAGGGACAGGCTCAAAGGTCAATCCGTATGCTACCGTTATGAAAGCCCAGCAATACGTTGTGCCAGGTGATACAGTCTACATAAGGGGAGGAACGTATGAGATGAACGAATCACAAATTTATAGAAAGGAAAGCATCTGGGCCTACATCAATTACTTGGACAAAAGCGGAACGTCTGCTTCGGCACGGATTTGCTACTGGGCTTACCCCGGTGAGCACCCTGTTTTCGATTTATCCAAGGTAAAGCCCGCAGGCTACAGGAATACAATCTTTTATACCAAAGGCTCATGGCTTTATTTCAAAGGATTGGAAGTTACCGGTGTGCAGGTGACCATTACCACGCATACTCAATCGGAATGTTTTCGCAACGAAGGCAGCAATAATATTTTTGAACAACTGAGCCTGCACGATGGCATGGCGATTGGCTTTTATCTGACCAAGGGGGCTAACAACCTGGTGCTGAATTGTGACGCGTATCGAAACTGGGACAGCGTGTCTGAGAGCGGTAAAGGAGGAAATACCGATGGCTTTGGCTTTCACCCTTCGAAAGGAGGCACCGGTAATGTCATCCGGGGTTG
>JAUZOU010000091.1 GCA_030706285.1 Bacteroidota bacterium | reverse complement strand
TATTGGATAGCTATCCCCGTGTTACAGGCGGAGAACCTTATTTATCTTCAGAATCGAACAAAATTCTTCAAAAAGCAATCGATTATGCCAATAAAGAAGGCGATCAATTTGTATCCTTGGAATTTATCTTACTGGCTCTTGTTTCGGAAAGGAATAACGTATCAGGGCTGCTTCGGGATGCCGGATTGACTGATAAAGCATTGCTTGAAGCCATTAAGGAGCTTAGAAAAGGATCCAAGGTCAACAGTCAGACTGCCGAAGACACCTACCATTCACTGAACAAATATGCCATCAACTTGAATGAACGAGCCCGGTCCGGCAAACTGGATCCTGTCATTGGCCGTGACGAAGAAATACGTCGAGTTCTTCAGATTCTTAGCCGGCGGACCAAAAACAATCCGTTGCTGATCGGTGAACCTGGAACTGGTAAAACCGCCATTGCCGAAGGACTTGCACAACGTATTGTTCGCGGAGATGTGCCGGAAAACCTGAAATCAAAACAATTGTTTTCACTGGATATGGGAGCCTTGGTTGCCGGCGCAAAATACAAAGGCGAATTTGAAGAACGGCTGAAGTCTGTCATCAATGAGGTGGTGAAAGCAGAGGGTGAAATCATTTTGTTTATCGATGAAATCCATACATTGGTTGGAGCCGGGCAGGGCGAAGGGGCCATGGATGCGGCCAACATTATGAAACCGGCCTTGGCTAGAGGTGAACTTAAGGCAATTGGGGCCACCACCTTGAAAGAATATCAGAAGTATTTTGAAAAAGACAAAGCGTTGGAACGTCGATTTCAGATTGTTATGGTCAATGAACCGGATGAAGCCAGTACCATTTCCATTCTCCGTGGTTTGAAGGAACGCTATGAAAATCACCATAAAGTGAGAATTAAGGATGATGCCATTTTAGCAGCTGTATCCCTTTCCACCCGGTATATTTCGGATCGATTCCTGCCGGACAAAGCCATTGACTTAATGGATGAAGCCGCAGCCAAACTCCGTCTGGAAGTTGACTCAGTACCGGAAGACCTGGATAAAATTGAACGTTCCATTACCCAGCTCGAAATCGAACGGGAAGCCATCAAACGGGAAAACGATGTCCTCAAACTGGCTCAACTCAATGAAGAAATCGCCAATCTGAAAGAAGAAAGCAGCAAACTGAGAGCGAAATGGAACTCAGAAAAAGAGTTGATCAACCAGATTCAACAAGGTAAAATCGAACTTGAAAATCTGAAATTCGAAGCAGAAAGAGCCGAACGGGAAGGTGATTACGGTAAAGTGGCAGAAATCCGATACGGCAAAGTCAGGGAGACTGAAGCCCGCATTGAATCCGATAAGGAAAAGCTTCATGCTTTTCAGGGGGACGCCCCTATGATTAAGGAAGAAGTCGACGAACAAGATATTGCTGACGTTGTATCCCGATGGACAGGCATTCCGGTCAATAAAATGATGCAAAGTGAAAAAGACAAGCTGCTCCATCTGGAAGAAGAACTTCATAAACGGGTGATCGGCCAGGATGAAGCCATTCAGGCTGTCTCAAATGCCGTTCGTAGAAGCCGTGCCGGATTGAACGATCCCAAACGACCAATCGGTTCCTTCATCTTTTTAGGCACCACCGGCGTCGGAAAAACAGAACTAGCCAAAGCGTTGGCTGACTATCTGTTTGATGATGAAAACAGGATGACACGGATCGATATGTCTGAATATCAGGAAAAATTCTCTGTAACCAGGTTGATCGGATCGCCTCCCGGATATGTCGGCTACGACGAAGGTGGTCAATTGACGGAAGCCATCAGGCATAAACCCTATTCTGTCGTCTTGTTTGACGAAATCGAAAAAGCGCATCCAGATGTGTTTAATGTGTTGCTTCAGGTGTTGGATGACGGACGGTTGACCGATAACAAAGGCCGTGTAGTCAACTTTAAAAATACCATCATCATCATGACCTCCAACATCGGCTCGTCTCTTATCCGTGAAAACTTCGAAAAGATGACCCCGGCCAATCGTGAAGAAGTGATTGAAGATACCAGAAAGTCGATATTTGAATTGTTGAAACAAACGATCAGACCGGAATTCCTAAACCGTGTCGATGACCTCATTATGTTCACCCCGTTGGATCATGCAGAAATCAGAAGCATTGTGCAATTGCAGCTGAGACAAGTGGCAAAGCAGCTTGAGGAAAACAATGTTCATTTGCAGGTCAGCGACAAAGCCATTGACTGGCTGGCAGAAGCCGGATTTGATCCACAGTTTGGAGCCAGACCTATCAAAAGGGCTATCCAGCGATATTTACTCAATGAGTTGTCCAAACGGCTGATTGGTCAAACAGTTGACCTAAGCAACCCGATTCTGGTAGATGAGCAAAATGGTTCGCTGGTCTTTATGAACGAAGAATAAGATTTCCTTATTTCTTGACGATCGATGATCGTTTTAACTCAAACTGCCCCGGATCACTCCGGGGCAGTTTCTTTACTAACGTGTCAGAACCAATACCTAAAATAGTTACGTTAGTGTTTCATTTTTTAGTTATGTCGTTGAACAGACATGATCACATATCCGGTCTCTGATTACCAGGCTCTTCTCTTGAGCCACTCTGGCCACCGGGACGTGGGCCGCGTTGCTGCCTTTCTTCCTGTAGTTTCTTGTATGCAGCCTTCTGATCTTTCGTCAGAATAGCATTGATTTCAGCATCTTTTGTTTCATGAGAAGTGCGGATCTTTTGCATGAGCGCTTCGCGATCGACCTGGGCACCTGCATTACCACGCATTTCGGAAATGGTAGCCGAGTCCATTTGAGCATACTTCAGATTGATTGCAAATAATTTGGCAATCTGAACAGAGTCAAGTTCCAGCGATTTCGACACACGAGTTGTCTCCATTTTAGCACGGTCAGTCGTCGAACGCATTTGACGATTTCCACCAGGTCCTTGAGCATATGACGCACTTCCGATTATTAAAAGGGCGATCACTGCAACAGTCTTGAAAGTTTTCATACAATTTTGTTTAAGGGTTGTTGTTAAAGAACGAACATTGACTCTTTGAATGGTGGAATTTCAAATGGTTTAATGAAAATCGGCAAACAATAAAAAAAAGTTTATCTGATGGCGTAACAATGACCACAAAGATCTCTCGGATCGACATTCTGCAGATAACTAATGTATCTGTCCCTCTGCCAATCAGTCAAAACATCCATCATGTGATGATCTCGCTCATCCATGGCATCATCCAAGGCATGGTGCCTTTTATCACGTAAATAGTCGAGATAAATGTGATAAACATCGCTGAACTGATCATCAGACAAATTCAGTACATGATTCAATTCTTGTGCCTGAATGTTGGCAATTTCTCTCAACGATCGTTCATGGAAAAGCCCGTGCATAGCCAATCTGGCAAAGCAAACCGGACAAAACTCGAGAAAATGACGATGATAAGCAGGTGCATATCCCCGGCCCAGGCAGTACTGGCAACGAGCTCTTCTAAAATGGTCATTTGCAACGATATAGCCAAATCCATCGCAGTGAGAGCACCGTTCGCCATCATTTCTGAAGCGATGTGAATCGAGTATCGAAAAGTTCCAATTTATCTGTTGTGGTCTGTGACGGTCGAACCGAACGTCCGGACGATTGACATCCCTGCGGTCTCTGTCTGATCGATCGCTCAGGCGGTTGTCTGAATTTCGCCTGTCAATTTCCCTTGCTCGTTGATGACCGTCTCCGTGGTTATCGGTATAACTTGGCCCGTTGTTGTTTGGTCGGTTTCCGCGGGCATCAGGTTCTCTCCGATTATCCATATTAGGGTTTGTCCTTGTTTCTTCAAGCTGACCCGCCCGTCTGGCATCTCTGTCTCTGACCGGCTTTTCCGATCTGTACGAAACAGGGCGTTCTGTCCGCTCACGTTCGCCCCGGCTCTTATTATCATTGCGGGCGATTGCATTCGTACTGACCATGAGAAAAATGGCCGACAGCCAAAAACAGAGAAACCCGATACCTGCAAAGCTTCGGAATTGGTGACGATGTTTGGGATTACATCCTTGTGATGTATTGGAATAAATGATGACTCGTTTCATATTCGTCTGTTTTAGAAAAGGAATAACGTGCTTTTATAAAAAAGACTGATCAGACACGAATTCGTTTCATCAAATAATGTAAACAGATAGCTATTTAACACTATTTGAGTTTTTCGACATCCGGGCTTCTTTCAAAATGTTCATTCCTTCAACCCCTTCAGCAAGGCATTGACAGCCTCTTTTACAGTCGGATAACGTTTCAGGCATTCAATAAAGCGACTACCGATAATGGCACCTGACGCATTTTCGAAAGCGGCATCAATGGTCGCTTTATTGGATATACCGAAACCGATCAAATGAGGATTTTTCAGCTTCATGCCATTGATTCGGTGGAAATAAGCCTGCTTCGTCTGATCAAATGACTGTTGAGCGCCGGTCGTAGAAGCTGAAGAAACCAGATAAATAAAGCTGCTGGTCTGTTCATCGATCTCACGGATTCGGGCTTCTGATGTTTCCGGTGTAACCAGTAATACCATGGCTATGCCATAAGCATCCATCATCGGTTTATATTCTTCCAGGTAATCTTTCATGGGCAAATCCGGTAAAATGACGCCATCCACTCCTACTCGTTTACAATCCCGGCAAAAAGCTTCCAGTCCGTATTGCATCACGACGTTGACATAACCCATCAAAATAACCGGGACATGGATGTCTTGACGCATACCATCCAATTGACTGAATAGGGTTTCCAGCGACATGCCGTTTTTCAACGCCTGGTTACTGCTGGACTGTATGACAGGCCCATCCGCAAGAGGATCCGAAAACGGGAAGCCGATTTCTACCATATCGATACCAGCCGTCTGGAGTTCCTTCAGTACGGTCGTGGTTGAATTCAATGTTGGATAGCCCGCTGTAAAATAGATTGATAAAATGTGAGCATTCTTCCTCTGAAATAATTGATTAATGCGATTGTTCATCTCTGTATATGTTTTATTATTTTTCATTGCGACGTAATTCTGTTAGAAATGGTTGAATCAGTTTGACATCTTTTATGCATGGTGCTGATTCAAACCGGCTGTTAATATCAATTCCGGTCATCATCGGATGACTGAAAGACCTGATACTGGGTACATCTTCCGGACCGATGCCACCACTTAGGAAGAACGGGGTATTGCCTGTATATCTTTCCAACAACTTCCAATCAAACAAGTGGCCAGAACCGCCGAAACCGGCTGATTTGGTATCAAACAGGAAGTAAGTGCAACAATCGTCATAAGCCTTTGTCCGTTCAAGGTCTGAGGGTTCAGACACTGAAATTGCCTTGAAGACGATCAAGCCTTGTTGTTTGAGCCATAAGCAATCTTCCGGGGATTCGGATCCATGCAACTGCACACAGCTGAACGAAAAGTCATCCACCATATGCCGAATGGTTTGAATGGTTTCATTCACAAAAACAGCTACCGGTTCAATGCCCTTTTTACGAATACCTGCTAACAAATGGGCCGGTAAAGACGTCACAAAACGAGGTGACGGTGGATAAAAAATAAAGCCCATATAATCCGGTTGCAACGCCGACACTTGCAGTATGTTGGCAGGATCCCTCATTCCGCAAATCTTCAGTTTCATAGGATCGTGTTTAATTGATCCAGAAAAGCAGAGAGTGCCTTGCCCGGTTCATCGTTTTTCATAAAAGCTTCACCCATCAGAAAGCCATTAAAACCGGCATCTTTGAGTGCCTTGACAACAGAAACGTCATTAAGGCCGCTTTCTGAAATGCGTAACTTGTCCGATGGAATTTTCGTGATGAGATCGAATGAGGTTTGTACATCGGTTTTAAACGATGTCAATTGCCTGTTATTCACTCCGAGAATATCCGTATACCGGCTGATGTAGGCTAATTCATCCTCATTATGAACTTCAAGCAGCACTTCCATGCCCAACTCATGAGCCAACTCGCCCAAATCATAGGCTTCATCCATGGTCAAACAAGCTGCAATAAGCAATACGACATCAGCTCCAATGATCTTTGATTCGTAAATTTGATAGGGATCGATCATAAAATCTTTCCGGAGCATCGGACAGTCAACAGCCGCTCTGGCTTCTTTGAAATCCTGGATAGAGCCTCCGAAAAAGTGCTGGTCCGTCAGCACTGAAATGCCGGTACAGCCAGCTGTTTCGTAGGCTTTTACCACAGACACGATATCAGCATCCTTATGAATGCATCCTTTGGAAGGAGACTGACGCTTAAATTCGGAAATGATGCCGGTTGCTGAATTGAGCAAGGCCTGTTTCATGGAACGCCTGGGGCTAAGTCCGATAGCCAGATTGGAGACCAGTTCAATCGGCACAGCTTGACGACGAGCTTCAACTTCAAGGCGTTTGTCAGCTATGATTTGATCAAGTATGTTCATGTTTGACAGATGGATCAAGCGTTAAGTGCGACAAATTTTTTGAAATTAGCCAGTGCCTTCCCACTTTCAAGAGATTCACGAGCCTGTGCCACAGCATCGGCAAAGGAAATTTCCGGAAGAATCACCTGAATAGCTACAGCCGAGTTGGCCAGCACGACATTTTTCTGAGCTTCCGTGCAACGGTTTTCAAGTATGCTATCAAACAATGCCGCTGCTTTTTCGACGGTGTCTCCGCCGTATAATTCTTCAGGACGGACAGATTCGAAGCCAAGATCGGCCGCTTTTACCACTTTATGGCCAGTATTGGTTATGATCTTCATATCTCCGGTTAAGGAGAGTTCATCATAACCGTCCAGACTGTGGATAATGGAAAAATCGATACCTGACTGCTGGTAGGTATATTCATATAACCTGGCCATTTTCAGATTGTAGACACCGAGACATTGACGACGAGGTCTGACTGGGCTGACCAGCGGGCCTAGCAAGTTGAAAAATGTACGGACGCCTAGTGCCTTTCTTATCGGAGCCACCGTTTTCATGGCCGAATTGAACAGCGGAGCATGCAAATAAGCCAAATTGGTTTCTTCGATGGAGCGCCGTAGTTTGTCGATGTCCGTTGTGAATTTGACGCCATGTTGCTCCATGGCATTCGAGGAACCAGACACCGAGGTGGCACCGTAATTTCCATGTTTGCACATTTTGTATCCGGCTCCTGCCAAAACGACGCAGCTCAGAGTTGAAATGTTGAACGTATTTTTCCCGTCGCCACCTGTTCCGACGATATCCATCGGATTGTATTCGGAAAGGTCGACATTATGCGCCAGTTCCAGAAGCGCTTTTTGGAAGCCCGCCAATTCATCAATCGTAATACTGCGCATGATGAACACACTGATAAAGGCTGCAATCTGATTTTCATTATATTTTCCTGAGCCGATATTGAACATGATGTCCGCTGCTTCTTCTTTACTCAGGTATTGATGTTCAAAAAGTCTGTTTAATATTTGTTTCATAGGATCATAATTTTTTCATTAACGCAATAGGTATATTTCCTGCCAATTATTAGCCAAGAAGTTTTGAATTAGCCTGCCCGCTCATTTATCTGGGCCAATTTGATTAAGGTTTCTGTTTTGACTTGTTATTCGTTTAAATTCAGCCAGTTTTGCAGGATCGTTTTTCCGTCTGGAGTCAAGACAGATTCCGGATGGAACTGGACTCCGTGGAGCCGGTAAGTCTTGTGCCGCATGGACATGATCTGGCCTTGGTCATCTACTGATGTTATCTCAAAACAATCCGGCAGACCTTCCTGGCTGACAATCCAAGAATGATACCTGCCTACTTCAAAGGTATCCGGCAGGTGCTCAAACAACGGATCATAGGCAATGCGGTGGGTGTTTTCAGCAACCCCATGATGCACATCCTCCAAATTGATGAGTTTGGCACCAAATGCTTCTCCTATGGCCTGATGGCCCAGACAGACACCTAATATATCTTTCGTCGGTGCATACTGACGGATCAGATCGAGCAGGAGGCCTGATTCGGACGGAATGCCAGGGCCAGGTGACAAGACAATTTTATCATATTGGCTGGCCGCCGAAAGTTTCAACTTGTCGTTCCGTACCACATCGATCTGTTCCACTCCTGATTCTCTTAGCAGTTGAACCAGATTATAGGTAAACGAATCGTAGTTATCAAATACGAGTAATTTCATCTGAGTATTCTTTAATTAGTTTTTCAGTGTGACAGCCATATCCAGCGCTGTTTTCAAGGCGGCCAGCTTATTCTTCACTTCCTGAAGTTCGTCCGTTTCAACTGATTTGGCCACAATGCCGGCACCAGCCTGATAATACAAGGTGTTGTTCTTGCTTAAAAACGAGCGGATGGTAATAGCCTGATTGAAATCGCCGTTCAAACCGATATAGCCGATGCAGCCACCGTAGAAACCACGTGCATGGGGTTCAATGTCATCGATCAGCTCGATGGCACGTACTTTGGGAGCGCCTGAAAGCGTACCGGCAGGAAATGTATCGCCAAATAATTTAAAGACATTGGTGCCTGGTTCCAACTCGCCGCTAACTCTTGAAACCATATGCAGCACATGCGAATAATACTGGATTTCCTTAAAAATCTCGAGCTTTACCTGTTTGGTATTGCGACTCAGATCATTTCTGGCCAGGTCAACCAGCATGACATGCTCGGCATTTTCTTTCGGATCACGTCGGAGCTCTTCGGCCAGTTGCAGGTCTTTTTCATCATTACCTGTCCGCCGGAAGGTCCCGGCAATCGGATCAATGTAGGCCTTGTTCTTTTTCACTACTAAGTGAGCCTCAGGTGAAGACCCGAAAATACGGTATGAACCGAAATCAAAATAAAATAAATAAGGAGACGGATTGATGGAACGCAATGCTCTGTATGCCTTAAAGTCATCACCTGAATACTGTTGCGAAAAGCGCCGGGAAAGAACAATTTGAAAGGTATTGCCGCGATAGCAATGTCTTTTCCCTTCTGAAACCATGTTCATATAGGTTTCATCACTGATGGCGGATTGTTCGTTTCCTGTAAGACTGAAATCGTAGGAAGCAAAGTTACGGTTATCAATCAATGCCAGAACTTCATCCATTGTACTCTCCTCTCCGTTGAACAGATTTTCGACAATCGTCAGTTCGTTTTTGTGATGATTGATGCCGATGATAAATTTGTAGAGTATATAGCGGATATCAGGAATTTCCGAATCATCCGACGTTGTATTTTTCAATGTCACATCCTCAAAATACTGGACAGCATCAAAAGAGGTATAACCAAACAGTCCGTTGAATCCAAGATCATTTTCATCTTTTGCAATCTTGAATGATTTGACAAAGGCTTCAAAACGGTCAGGAACATTGATGCCGTCTTTTACTGGTGTTGCCTGCTTTGTCC
>JAUZOU010000090.1 GCA_030706285.1 Bacteroidota bacterium | reverse complement strand
GTTCGCGTAACGTTTGACTAATTTTTCGGCTTCGAGAGCATACATATCATTGGTTTTATGGTTCCTACAGACGCACAACAATGCGTTCTCCTAAATGTTTGGCAATATCTTTTTTGACTTCCTGTAATTCCATCAGGTTTGATGATAATTCCCTGACTTGTTTATCGTCACTGGTGTCGGAGGCAACTTTCAGTTTCTTTTTAATGTCCAAGATAATTTGCTGTAAAATTCCGTTTTTTAATTCCAGTACGACATGAGGAATGAGTTCATCCAATTGGTCGGATTCATCGACGACGACCTGAAAACGAGCATAAATTTTACTAAGCTCGTACGGATTGGTTATCATTTCGGCTGCAATCAGACTGATCTGTGGATCAGGATGATTGAGAAAATGACGTTCGGGCTTAAACTCCTTGTTGCCGATATTGGCTTCAGCTTCTTCCAATATTTGCCGGTATAACGGGTTCTCCAATGTAATGCTTTCAGCCTTGAGCTCATGGCTGATAAATTCGGTTACAGTCATGGCCGGCAATCCGGCATCAATAGTTTCTTTTTTAAATAAAGGCAGGTTGCCATAGCGGATGATGTTGCGTATGAGATTCCCTTCCAGCCTTTTCATTTTACTGTTGACCTGGTTCTCCAGGTTTGATACCTTGTCAATGGGCTCCACGGATGGGAACTGGTCTGGATTGAACGATTGGTAATCGTCAGGACTTGAAGGAGGGGCATCCGGTATGAAGTTTGCTGGAGGCACACTGCCATGATCCTGATCGGGCCAGGGCGCCTGAGGTGGGAGCGAATGGCCTGGGCTGAACCGGGGGACACCATACTGCTGTCGGCCTGACCTGTAAGCGGATGACCCATCCCGCGCCACACTGAGCCGTTTCTTGTCTACTTCTTTCTGAAGAAGCTGCTCACTGATTTCCAATTGCTTGCTGCATTCGGTAATGTAAACCGTCCGGGTAATGTCGTCTGCAATCAGGGCGATGCTTTCAACGACATCCTGTATGAGATGTGCACGACCTACCGGATCATCTCCGGCGTCTTTCAGCAAAATCTCGGTCTTGAAACGGATAAAGTCTGTTTCATGTTCCTTGATGTATTCTGAAAATTCAGAGGCACTATGCTTTTTGGCGAAAGAATCCGGATCATCTCCGTCAGGCAACAACAAGACACGGATATTCAATCCTTCTTCCAGCAAGAGGTTGATCCCTTTTAATGACGCTTTGATACCGGCTGCGTCTCCATCATATAAGACAGTCACATTGTTGGTAAACCGGTGAATCATGCGAATCTGTCCATGAGTCAGCGCCGTACCGCTGGAGGCCACGACGTTTTCGATCCCGGCCTGATGCATGGACAGGACATCCGTATAGCCCTCAACCAGAAAACAACGGTCAGCCTTTGCTATGGCTTGCTTGGCAAAATAGATGCCGTACAGTTCGTTGCTTTTGTGATAAATCTCAGATTCCGGGGAATTGATGTATTTGGCTGTCTTTTCGTCTTTTTTCAGAATCCGGCCACCGAAAGCAACGATCTTGCCCGACAAGGTCTGGACAGGAAACATCACCCTGGCCCGGTAACGATCGTGAAGTTCACCTCGTTCATTTTCCAGGCTTAGACCGGATTTGAGCAGAAATTCCTTTTTATAGCCTTTGGCGATGGCTTCCCTGGTAAAAGCATCTTTCTGCCCCAAACTGAAACCCAGCTGGAATTTCCGGATGATGTCCTCCCTGAAACCTCTTTCCCGGAAATAGCCAAGGCCAAGTGATTTTCCTTCGGCATGTTCATGCAGGGTTCGGATGTAATAGTCTTTGGCAAATTCGTTTAGAATAAACAAGCTTTCACGATCGTTCTGAACCTTTTGTTCAGCAACCGTCAGCTCTTTTTCAACGATTTCGATGTTGTATTTTTTCGCCAGCCATTTTAAGGCGTCGTAGTATGAGAGTTGTTCATGCTCCATGATGAAGTGCACGACATTGCCACCCTTTCCGCAGCTGAAGCATTTGCAAATGCCTTTGGAAGGGGAAACAGTAAAGGAGGGCGTCTTTTCATCATGAAAGGGGCATAGGCCGACATAATTAATGCCTCGTTTACGAAGTGTCACGAATTCGCCGATCACTTCTTCGATGCGTGCAGCGTCAATAATACGGTCGATTGTAACCTGATCAATCATGTTAATTATTAATCTATTCCGGACACGCTGGTTGGACTAGGTGCAAAGCGTGTCAATTAAGCAGCTAAGGTAGCAAAGAATATGAGAACTACTGTCGTGGTATTTGTTAAGAAATATGTATTCATCTCAAACACTGTTTTGCCAATTTTATGTTCTTTTGCTTGAAAATACACTGTAAAGGCCTTCTGATGTTCTTTGTTTATAAAAATCAACAGGATTTTTTAGCTGCAACGAATATTTTTTCTAAATTTACCAACTTTTAAGCAAAAAAGTATAACATACAATTATGTTTCATAAAATTGTTGAATGTCTATCATGAATACAAAATCCAAGCAAGTATTTGAAACCATCTCAAAAGACAGAACCCGAACGAATGTGTTACGAAAATATGAACAACAAGCACTTGTTTATTTAGTACAACGGATTCCTGCATCCATCAATTCAAATTGTCTTACCTTGATCGGTTTCTGCGGAACACTCATTACTGTATCCGGTTTCATCTTAGCCGCCTATGTGAACAGGTATTTTTTATTAGTAGGTATTCTTGGATTTGCAGTCAACTGGTTTGGTGATTCGTTGGATGGCAGACTGGCTTATTACCGGAACCAACCGAGAAAGTGGTATGGCTTTTCTCTTGACCTTACGACAGACTGGATAACGACAATTCTGATCGGATCGGGATTTTTCATTTATGCGGAAGGCCTCTGGAAAATACTTGGTTGTCTTTTTGTTGTCATGTATGGATGGGAAATGATTACAGCCCTGTTACGCTATAAAGTGACAGATAAATATACAATCGATAATGGACTGCTCGGGCCGACGGAAGTCCGGGTTGTTATCTCCGCCATCTTGCTGGCAGAAGTTATTTTTAAAGGTACGATTGTCTATTGTGCCTTGTTTGCCTGTGTCGTTTTGCTGATCGCCAATATAGTCGATACGAGAAAACTGCTTAGTCTCGCCAACGACAGAGATGTAACCGAAAAAAAGAAAAAGCTGGAAGAAGAACAACATGCTTGAACGACTATTTACTTTTTCAAAAGCCCAAGTTTCATCCTTTGTAGGAGGTATAGTCGATTACCTCGTCATGGTGCTGTTCACCGAATGTTTTCATGTGCACTACACCTTGTCCATTGTTATTGGTGGAATTGTCGGCGCGATTGTCAATTTTTCCATCAATAAATTCTGGACTTTTAAATCGAAAGAACATCCCTATGAGCTACCATTAAAAAAGCAACTGTCAAGATTTGTGCTTGTCGTTTTAAACAGTATTGCCCTTAAAGTCTCTGGAACCTATTTGATTACTACCTTTATTGGGATTGATTACAAGATCAGCCGGATCATTACAGATTTGATCGTTTCGTGGGCTGTTAATTATACCCTTCAACGGTCTTGGGTGTTTAAAAAGAAGAAACTTTCCAAAGAAGTTGTCAGAGACAACGAGTGAATGAACAACTTGTCGAATACGATCAATTAAGATAGAATTTTGAAAACCGAGTTAATTAAAGAAGAAGATCTGGAGAAAGTTTCTCCTGTTTTTAAAGGTGCATTTGGCCGTAAGTTAGTCCGTTTTTTCATGCATGCTGTTGCCATTGACAAGGTTAATTGGGTCTATGAACATTCAATCAATTATTCAGGCGCCGAATTTTCAGAAAGATTGTTGAAAGATGTTGGGGTCGATTATCTGATCGGAAATGCCGAACGACTGCAGCAATTACCTGAAGGTGCTTTCATTACGATATCCAACCATCCTTATGGCGGATTGGACGGCATTATGCTGATTGACCTGATGGTCGGAATCCGTCAGGATTACAAGTTGATGGTCAATCAGTTTCTGTCGCTCATCAAGACGATGGATGCCAATTTTATTTCTGTTACCTCAAAGACAGCTGATTCCAATGGCTTTTCAACTACAAGTTTGAAGGGTATCCGGGAAACGCTGACTCGTCTGAAAGAAGGTCACCCGGTTGGCTTTTTCCCATCCGGGGCAGTATCGGACTTTAATTTTAGAAACTTCCGCATCAGGGACCGTGAATGGCAGGAAAGTTTGATCCGGTTGATACAAACGGCAAAAGTTCCGGTTTTGCCTATTCGCTTTTTTGATCAGAATTCTCCGTTTTTCTATCTACTTGGGTTGATTCATTGGAGAGTCCGGTCGTTGAGATTACCTAGTGAAGTATTCAATAAAGGCGGACAGCATCCGCATATTGGAATAGGAAAACTCATTTCTGTAGAAGCACAGGAACAATTTGAAGATCCGAAGGATTTTGGAAAATTTTTGCGCAATGCAGTCTATGAAATGCCAAAACCAACGGACTACCTGTCAAAAGAAGCGCTAACCGCTCTTAGGAAAGACCTGTTAAAGCAGAAATAACGGATCAAGTTGAAAACTTGTGGCGATTGTCTCAAAGATGGATCAATTAATTAGTAAACAGGCTTTTAGATTGATCCTTGTTTATTTCATATTCAATGGAAGTACCTTGTCTAAAATAAATTCCAGTTTCCTGAAGTTCTTTTCATACAAGCTTTTTGATGTGATCAGAACGGCGTAAAAGATAAACTCATCAAATTCAACGAAACCGGTAATTTCCCTGTGGTCAAATTCTTTGTGTGAGATTTCACGGAACGTAATGCTCTTGTCTTTGTCGATTTTCCTTTTTTCATAGTTTGTAACGGCATCCGGCATTTCCTTTTTTGTGTATTCCTCCTGACATGCCAGAAAGTCTTTCAACGATTTTGTCGTTGGCGATTTGACTTCAATACTTGCACAAATCCATTCTTTGTTTTTTACGGCTGTCAGCAATTCGATGCCACGTTTATAAAATGCAGCCAGGAAATACAGATGATCATTGGCTTTGTCAATGATCCAACCAAACGGAGTCGTGATAATGGCACCACAATCCTCTTTATAAATGATGGCATTCGAACCTGTCAGTTCTTTTAAGTCATCAATGTTTAGCAAATCTACTTCGATTTCCTTGTTTTCGTCAAATTGTGCTCGGTTCATGGCTTCCTGCGTAAAGCCCTTGGCTGTTATTAATATGCCTTTTTGAGCGTCGCAATCGGCCAATGTCCCCAGAAACATCTCGACATCCCTTACGTCAATCCGGTTATCCCTAAACGTTGAATAATCTATGACAATCCGGTAATGGCGACCGGCAATTGACTCGTCAATCAGCATATCAATTTGTCTGTTACTGCCTGACATTTTACCGGACACGGTCTGGTTGTACAAAATTTTTGAGTTGATGTAATGATTCGCAACGTATTCGTGAATCTTATTTTCGTATTCTCTCCATTTCATGGTACTTTCATATTTTCTGACCTCCATTCATGGCAAGAGCCCTGGCAACGACAGCGTGGACAGATTTCAGAACTGATGTCATGTCAGATCAGTCAATGCGAATCATCCTATGCTATTTAATAGTGACGATTTATTTTCGGTAAATATACGAAATCAGCCTCACTAAATAATTGTCATATGGATAGGTAAAAAGAATTTTGTCACACGTTGCGGCCTGTTCCGCCACCTTGAGATGAGCCAGTTTACCGTTCAGCTGTTAATACCGTATCGATCTCTGATATAATCTCATTGATTCTGAATGGCTTACTGAAGTATCTTCTAATGAGGCCTTTATTAAGGGCTTTTTGAATCTCATCAGTGATGTCATAACCAGTCAGAATGTAGTAGGAGATAGTCGGGTATAATTCTGTTGCACACTGAATGAATTCGATGCCGTTCATGTTGGGCATTCTCATGTCACTGATGACAATTTCAATGTCTTTATTTTCTGAAAGGATTTCCAAGGCAGAAATGCCATCTTCAGCCGTCAGAACGGTGTATTTTTTTTCCAGATTTGCTTCAAAAAGCAACAAATTGATTTTTTCATCATCTACGTATAAAATCTTGCGTTTCTCCATATCTTAAGCTATTAATAGGTAAACAAATCTTGACTGTTGTGCCTTTGTGCAATTCCGATTCAAAGCTGAGTGTTCCTTTATGAGCTTTGATAATATTGTACGTAACGGATAGTCCGAGCCCGGCACCTTTGCCAGGTTCTTTGGTTGTGAAGAAAAAATCCGTGATCCGGGGAAGATTTTCTTGACTGATGCCGTGTCCTGTATCGGTTATTTTAAGACAAGCCTGATCTTCTTCCATTTCTGTGGAAATTACAATCGATCCTTTATTTTCAATTCCCTGAATAGCATTGATCAGAATATTGACGATTGCCTGGTGTAATTGCCCACTATTACCTGGAACAATGAGATCAATACCTGTAAAGTCCCTGATCACGTTGATTCTGTCCCCCAGCTGGCTATTAACCAGGATAAGGCAGTCGTCAATGATTTTATGTAAATGGCAGGCTTCAGAGTAAGATCCTTTGCTTCTGCTTAATTGATTTAAACTGGTTACGATCAAACTGGCTCTGTCGACGCCGGTTTTTATGCTTTCGATAAATAACTTTAGCTGTTCGTTTTTTTCGATATCCCCCTTGAAGTAACTTTCCAATCCTGTAACACCGCCAAGAATATAATTCAAGGGATTATTTATTTCATGTGCGACGCCAGCCGTCAGAACGCCCAATGAGGCCATTATTTCAGCCTGAAACAGTTGAGACTGAGTTTCTTTTAAATGGTCCAGCGCTTCTTTTAATTCTAAATTCTGCGTGTTAATGATCTCATTCTTCTGAGATAAGATCTCATTTGAGGCTTCCAGATGTTCAATGGCCGCATCTAACGCCTCTGTTTTGCTATCAACAAGTTGCTGGAGATTGTTTTTATGGTGCTCCAGTTCTTGTTCTGTTTTTCGCAACCGGCTCAAGTGTTTTTTCAGAAATAAAAAGAAAAGGATGCCAGTAACAATGACATAGAACCATCCTTTGTAGGTTTGACCATGAGTTAACAAATCCGTATTGTTGATATTTGAGCTTAGGAGGTTGTCCGAAAACAAGATCCATAGACTCCCAATTATCCAATAGGCAAGTGTGATCTGATATTCAAACTTCAGTATTTTCATATGATCATACTTTTTTTTCATTAAAGTCCTAAGTGCTACGTCTATCAATAGCAATAGCTTGCTGCTATAGCTTGACCAGCTTTAAAAAAAACACGTCATTTTCACGAATGTTCAGTTTTTTTGAACATAATTCACCGGCTTTGACGGTTAAGATTTCGGTTGAAACAGGTTTACCGTCATTCATCTGTTTGATCGTTTCTGTCTGCTGACGGCTAAGCTGATCGGGTTTCCCCATTTCCAGATAAGTTGTATAGGCATCATTTACATGATAACCTACCTGATAGCGATTCAGCCTATAAGTACCTGCCGGAAGGCCGGAAAGGCTGATCGTCACTTCTCCTTTGGCTGTTGCAGGCAAGTTGCGGATGTAATAAGCCTGATCGTTGACCGAGTCTTTCGGAAGTGTGTTTGTAAAGTCCCAGAGCAGAATTTGGACGTCTCCTCTGTCATTCTTGCAAACCCAGGAGCGAGTATCCGTATTGGCCAGTTCCGTGTTGCCTAATTCATTCAGGAACTTGTACGAATAAAAAGCCGGTTTGTTGATGCCTTGAGTGTTCAGCAGGCCAAATCCTCCGTGAAATGGGGTAAACCGTGGACCTGCTTCTTCAAATATATCTGTAAAAACCCAGTATGACATTGAATTGACGGCATTCCCCACCTGTTTGATCTTTTCAAGGATATAGGATGCTTCATGATAGCTGTCGTGGATTGGGTCTGCCGGTGTATAGGATGAGCTCCATTCGGTATAGTGAAGCTCCAGATTGGGCATGGGAGACGCTTCAATTTGTTCGCGTGAATGAATCATGTCGCCGCTTACGCTCATGGGATTGCTGTCAAGAATCGTACCGGTATTACCGAATTCATCCAAAAAACCTTGTTTGACACCATATGAATGGGTGCTTATAAAATCAAGCGGCAGCGCATTTTTGTGACAGAATGCAATCATTTCAGGTACCCAAGACCCACCGGCTGTGGACGGACCGCCAACCCGGTACGCTTTATTTACCCATTTTATGGCATTGACGGTATAGGCATACAGTTTAAAGTACTCATCCTGCGTACCAGCCCAGAATCCATTCAGGTTCGGTTCATTCCAGACTTCAAAATACCAGGTTTTTACCTCATCGGCCCCGTACCTTTCCGTGAAATGTTGCACCAGATTGCGAATCAAGTCTGCCCACTTGTTATAATCCTTTGGTGGCGTGACATTTCCTTTCCACCAGAAGATGTGCTGTTTTCCACTTGCCAGTGCCGAGGGCATGAACCCCAGCTCTACAAATGGCTTGATCCCTATGCTTAACAGAAAATCATAGAGCTTGTCGATGTATTGATAGTTGTATGCTGGTTGTCCGTCCTTGTTTTCTTTGTAAACGCCCATGTCATCGCAGAGCAAACCATGCATCCGGATGTATTTGAAGTTACATGTCTTCTTGACGTAGGCCAACTGTTCTTGCCAGTCTGCTCGTAATCCTTCATTGGCACGACCGGCACCAACGCACTCATTAAACATCGTGTTCAGATTCCCTTTTGGATTGTTGATGTCAACAGTGATTAGGCGTTCTTTACTATCGGATTTTAAATTGGATTTGCCTTGGACAATTGGGGAATACATGCACAGACTGATCAGAAGGATGCATGCAGCATACGTTGTTTTCATTTAAATGGTATTGTTTTTTAAGAGAATGACTGTTGACTATCAGTGTCGTGTATGCTGACGTTTTATTTTATAGCTCAGTATAAACAAAAGACCTGCCAAGATAAAGGGTACGGTAAGGATGAGCAGAACAATCAGACTCATCCAGATAGAATGGTTTATAGCATAATTATGAAAGAATAAGTAGGGACTGAATCCCAATCCGGCAGCCAAAAAGGTTAGACCACCAATGAGTTCCCATTTCCAGGCAATGATAAGCACGGCTGTCAGAAAATAACAGGGGATGAGGTGTATCAGAAAGGCAAGTAATTGCTGCCAAAGAGTCCGTTCCGGCGTAAACGAATCCAACCCGAAACAGCCAATAAATGCGATGGCAAGGATACAAAGAAGCCTTGGAGTCCAGTGAATCAGTTTGACTGATTGTTTCATGTGTATTCATTATTTACAAGTTCGTCATTTCTGTGCAGATCAATAGATGTTCCACTCCCAGATTCCTTTAACGCCACTGGTAATAGAAAGTTTTAAATACCGGGCAGTTATTGCCAGCTC
>JAUZOU010000009.1 GCA_030706285.1 Bacteroidota bacterium | reverse complement strand
TGCTTCCATTGCTTATAAAAAAGGGGCAAAGGTTATTTTGAATCCGGCTCCGGCTCCGGCTGGAAGCTTGTCTCCCGAGTTGCTGAAATGTCTCTATGCCATTATTCCTAATGAAACAGAAGCAGAGTTGATTTCAGGTGTTCCGGTTTGCGATGGGGAATCTGCCAGAAAAGCGGCAGCCTGTATTAGTTCCAAAGGTGTTGATATTGTCATTATTACAATGGGCTCCAAAGGTGCCTTTATTAAAGAAGGGAATTCTTGCTACAGGGTTCCGGTCGAAAAAGTTAAGGCTGTCGATACGACGGCAGCCGGTGATACGTTTTGCGGTGCATTCTGCGTAGCCTTGTCAGAAGATTATTCGATTATGGAGGCTGTCAGAATAGCCAATAAGGCATCAGGCATTGCTGTTATGCGTGAAGGAGCACAAAACTCGATCCCATACAAAAAAGAAATGCTGTTTAATCAGATTTGATCATCTATTCAACTAAATAAGAACCTATATGTTTATCGTTGAGAGTTATTCGTTAGCTGTCGTTCTTTGCCTGATTACCATGTTGTGTTGGGGATCTTGGGCAAATACTCAGAAACTGGCAGCAAAGACATGGCGCTACGAGCTGTTCTACTGGGACTATGTTATCGGCATCTTGGTGCTGAGCCTGATTTCAGGCTTTACGTTGGGCAGCATTGGTGTGAACGGCCGTCCGTTTGTTACGGATTTGATGCAGGCAGATGGTGCCAATCTGTTTAGTGCGTTTCTTGGTGGTATCATTTTCAATGCTGCCAATTTGCTGCTTTCCGCTTCTATTTCAATCGCGGGAATGTCTGTCGCTTTCCCGATTGGTGTCGGCATTGCTTTGGCGTTAGGTGTCTTCATCAATTATTTTGAGATGCCTCAGGGAAATCCGCAAACCTTGTTTTTTGGCGTCTTCCTGATTGTGGTGGCCATCATCTTGAATGGAATTGCATCCGGCAAGGCTAAGTCAGAGGCAGGCACTTCGAGGAAAAAAGGACTGGTGCTGGCAATCATTGCCGGAACGTTGATGGCATTCTTCTACCGGTTTGTTGCTGCAGCCATGGATATGAATTTTTACACTCCGGCACAGGGCAAGCTGACTCCGTATTCTGGTTTCTTCATTTTCTCTGTGGGGGTATTCATCAGTAACTTTATTTTCAACACGTTAGTGATGAAAAAGCCGTTTGTCGGATCGTCCGTAGCCTATAAGGATTATTTTAAAGGCAGTCTGAAAACACATAGTGTCGGCGTGCTGGGTGGTCTGATCTGGGCTATAGGAACGGCTTTGAGCTATATCGCATCCGGTAAGGCCGGTACGGCAATTTCATATGGTTTGGGACAAGGTGCACCGATGATTGCTGCTTTATGGGGCGTATTTGTCTGGAAAGAGTTTAAAGGTGTCAATAAAGCAGTGAAAGTGTTTCTGACGATGATGTTCATTCTTTTTATTGCCGGTTTGTCATTGATCGTGTTGGCCGGCAAAGCCGATGCTGCCACCGTTCAAAGACCCAAGCTTCCGACAAACATCATCTTTGAAACCGATATGGGCAATGATGTGGATGATGCTATGGCACTTGACTTGCTGTACAAGAATATGGACAGTAAGAAAGTGAATGTATTGGCTGTTATGTCGAACAAAGACAATCAATATTCCACCGAATTCATTGACGTGATGAATACCTGGTACGGCTATCCGGACATCAAGATCGGGAAAGTGGTCAAGGGATTGGATCCTGTCAAAAATGACGTTCCGTATGTTGAAAAGATCTGCCAAATCAAGGATGCCAATGGCAATCCTTATTTCAAACGGACCAAAGATGAAACGTCAATTCCGGAAGCAACGAAGTTGTATCGCATGATCCTTTCCAAACAGCCAGACCACTCTGTCGTCATTATTTCTGTGGGTTACTCGACCAATATTGCGAGATTGCTTGCCACACAGCCGGATCAATATTCACGGCTGAATGGCAAGGACTTGGTGGCTAAAAAGGTCAGACTGCTTTCTGTTATGGGTGGCAGCTTTGGCAAAGATGCCATTGCCGAATTCAACATCAGGTCAGATAGTAAGGCCGCTAAAACTGTCTTTACGAATTGGCCAACGAAGATTGTCGTAACGCCCTTCGAAGCCGGAAACGCTGTTGAGTATCCTGGCAAAAGTATGGTAAATGATTTTGGTTGGTGCATGGGCAAACATCCTATGGTAGAAGCGTATAAAGCCTATTTGCCGATGCCTTATGACAGACCGACATGGGATGTGATTGCGACATTGTTTGTCACGAATCCGTCGGATAAATTTTTTACACTGTCCAAATGGGGGACAATTTCGATTGATGGAAACAACCATACGGTCTTTACCGGAAAAGACGGTGGCCGTCATGCTTATCTGACAATTTCTCCGGAACAGGCTGTACTAATACGTGACTACTTCGTCAATGTCCTGACCAGAAAGCCAGCCAACAAGTAAAACCTGAATCGACCACTTAAATTTAATATCATAGTATGAAACGAGGTTATTATCAAAAAATGTCCAGTCTGAAAATTCCCGGACACTCAGCGTTGCATACCTGTTTAAACGAAAAAACTTTTATCAGATGAAAATAAACAAATTATTTCATGTGACCATCATCATGCTCTTGTTGGCAACAAGCAGCGTATGTGCCCAGAAAATATTTGTGAAGGGAAAAGTTGTCGATAAGACAAACCTTGGTATGGTAGGTGTCACTGTCAATGAAAAGGGAACATCCAACAATGCCATAACCGATGCCGATGGGAATTTTTCCATTCATGCCGCTGGAAATGGAAATCTTGTATTTTCGTATGTGGGTTTTAAACCTCATACTGTTAAAATTGATGGCAAAACCACGATGACCGTCACGTTGGAAGAAGATCAAAAATTCATTTCAGATGTGGTGGTTGTCGGTTATGCCACTCAAAAGAAAGTCGCCGTGACCGGAGCTGTCGCTTCAGTCAAATCGACGGAATTGCTGACGAGTACCGCTTCAACGTTAGGCTCAGCCCTGGCTGGCAAAATTTCAGGTTTGACTGCCATCCAGGGCAACGGCCAGCCAGGTGCGGATAATGCCACCATGTACCTGCGCGGGATGAGCACGTTCAACGGATCGTCTCCATTAATTCTGGTTGATGGGGTTCCCCGCGACGAATTGCGTGTCATCGATCCGAATGAGGTTGAATCGATTTCAGTGTTAAAAGATGCTTCCGCAACAGCCGTATTCGGTGTCCGTGGTGCCAATGGCGTAATCATCATTACGACCAAAAGAGGGAAAGCCGGCGGTAAACCGGAAATGAATGCCAGTGTCGTTCAATCTTTCTCTGATTTTACCCGTCGTCCGACTCGGGTTACTTCTCTTGAATATATGAAGCTTCGTAATGAGGCCTACAAAAATGATGGCTATTCTGATGAGGATCTGCCATATAGCGACGAAGTGATCGAAAAATTCAAGAATCCGTTGCTAGGCCTTGATCCGGCTGATCCGAACTATGAACAGGAAAAGAAAGTCAGAGAATACCTGTACTGCAACCATGATTATTATGGCGAATTCACCAAAATAGCTCCTCAAACAAGGGTTAACCTAAACATCAATGGAGGAACAGACAAATTGAGGTATTTTATTAACGGTAATTACCTGCATCAGGGAAGTAACTTTGTTCAGCAAAGTCCCAGTGAACTTGGATTTGACCCGACATACAGAATCAACCGGTATGGTTTCCGCTCAAACTTTGATTCTCAATTGACAAAATCGTTCAGAGCCTTTTTGAATGTCGGTTCTTATGTTGAAGTGATGGGTATGCCTGCCTGTCCTGAATACCTGCCTGACTGGCAAACGGCTGTCAAGCATACGATGTGGGTCCTTTCAGGTTTTCCGGCTTTGACACCTGGTCCGACAACCATTGCTGGTTTTGGCGTACCGGCAGGCGAAACCGTCAACCCTGCTACGCTGGGTGTTAGTGCCTATGAATTGCTTGGAAAGATGGGTTTTCGTGAAATGACAAGTTCAGCCCTGAACACAACGTTAGGATTTGACTGGAAACTGGATAAACTACTTCCTGGATTAAGTCATAAAGCTCAGGTATCTTTTGACTACTTTGATAATGTGACCACCCAGGGTGAGCAATATTTGCCAATGTATGACATCAAGATGGATTATAACAACAATACCCTTTCTTATGCCAACCGGCGTTCAACAACCATTTACCTGACGATGTACAAGGGAGCGTCAACCAGTTATAAAGCTAATTTTCAGTATTCAATCAACTACAATCATACATTTGGAGAAAAGCATACTGTTGGTGCCATGATTCTGGCTCAGCGTGATAACTGGGAAGGTTATAGCGCCGATCTTCCCTATAACATCCTGGGTGTTGCCGGACGTGCTACCTACGATTATGACCATAGGTACATGGCTGAATTTGATATGGGCTACAATGGGTCTGAACAATTCTCTCCAAAGAAACGATTTGGATTTTTTCCGGCTATTTCCGGCGCATGGGTGATCAGCAACGAACCGTTTATGAAAGATGTTGATGCCGTCACCAGTCTGAAATTAAGAGGTTCTGTCGGTGAGGTAGGTAACGACCAGTTGGGTAGCAGCCGGTTCCTGTATTTGAGTGATATTACAGTGAGCGGTGGTGGACTGCTGAGTAGCCTTTCACAGGGTAAAACGGTGAACGAAGGATTGCTTGGCAATGAAAACCTGACCTGGGAGACAGCACTCAAACAAAACTACGGACTTGACCTGCAACTCTGGGGCGCATTGACCATGACCCTTGACGCCTTTAAAGAACACAGAACCGGCATTCTGCTGCAACGTGGCATGGTTCCGACTATTCAAGGTGTGCCGCTCGAAGATATACCTAAGACCAATCTGGGTATTGTCGACAACCATGGTTTTGAAATCGAATTGGGCTACAATAAGCGGTTGACCGATGATTGGTCCATATCCTTCAAATCCAATTATGGCTATTCAAAGAATAAGGTTGTCTATTATGATGAAGCAAAATATGCTGACGATTACGCCTACAGATATCGTGTAACAGGCTATTCGATTGACCAGCAATGGGGTATACCGATCGACTACAGTAATGGGAACGGCTTCTTCAACTCACAGGAAGAACTCGATAAATATCTGTCAAATATTACCTATGAGGTCGGTACCCCAAGAGTCGGAGATTTCATCTACAAAGATGTCAACAAAGACGGTAAGATCAATGACAAAGATAAAGTGCCTATCGGCTATTCGCCGGTTCCAAGAGTGACCTATGGGCTGAACTTAAGTACTAAGTACAAGAATTTCGATGCCAATATATTCTTCCAGGGCGTGGGTATGTGCAGCAATTATTATTCAGGGGTCTATGTATGGGAAACCAGTTTCCTCGGTACTTATTTCGATTACCACGAACATGCATGGACGGCAGAACGCTATGCTGCCGGTGAAAAAATAACCTATCCTGCTTTAAGCACTCACTCAACTTCAAATCATATTGCCAACAGCTTCTTTATCATGGATAAGTCCTATTGCCGATTGAGAAATCTTGAATTAGGCTATACCACTACTCAACTCAAAAAGATTGGTCTTAAAAATGTCAGATTTAGTCTGAATGGCCAGAATCTACTGACGTTCACCAAATTCAAGATGAAACACATCGATCCTGAGCTGAGTCACCAATTGGATTATCCTATAACCAGATCAGTCAGTGGTGGTATAAGTATTAATTTTTAAGAATAGATAATCATGAAAAGCTTAACCATTTTCCATAAAGGAGTCATAGCCTATGTCATGCTTCTCTTGCTTGGATCGACAGCGTTGACTTCCTGCAGTGATGTGCTGGACTCTGCTCCGGACGGAAAAGTAGATTACAATGCTATTTTTTCCGATCCCGAAAAAGTGGCAGCCTATTTGAATGCCTGTTATGGCTGCATGCCGGCGAAAGGATACAGATATTATCAATGGACCAACTTCTTTGAAGCTGTCAGTGATGATGGCTGGGACAGTGAGACCAATGCCACACTGCCGGTTCCGAATATGTACGCAAAAGAAGCTTCTGCTGCTGACCATCCGTTTTACAGGCAATTTTCTACGGCTGTCGATGATAAAGGTCCTCGTAATTCGAAATTCTGGGATGTCTATTGGCCTGCTATTAGAAAGTGCTCACTCTTTATTAAATACATAAAGACAGCCAATGTCGGTGATGAATCAAAACGAACCAGGTGGGATGCTGAAGCTCATGTACTGAGAGCCTATTATTATCTGGAATTGATCAAGCTGTATGGGGGCAAACTACCTATTGAACGGGAGCCGTTTTCCTTTGACCAGGATTTTTCCAATCTGGAGCAAAGCAGTTTCTATGATATTGTGAAATTTATTATGGAAGATTGTGATGTGGCCTTGAATACAGATGCTCTGCCGTGGCGAATCACCACCTCTGCCGAGGAATTCCGGACAACGAAAGCTGTTGCAGAGGCCATTAAATCGAGAGCCATCCTTTATGCTGCCAGTCCTTTGTTTAATGATGGTGTCAATCATTGGGATGAAGCGTACACTATTACAAAAGCAGCTGTCACAGAATTACGAAAGAACGGTTACAAGCTATATACAACACTGGTTTATCCGGATGAATACTTGGAAGCTTTTGACGGGAATACCTATGCGGCGCTGTTCAATGAATACAACACGAAAAAAGTCACCTATCAGGCGGGAGAGCCAGACCAGGAGACAATCTGGCAAAATCACTCAACCTTTGCCAATGTGCCTCAGTTTGTTTATCAAGGAATTGGCTTCCAGTTTGGCGACCGGACAGGCATCTGTCCGTCCCAGGAATTGGTCGATGCTTTTGAAACGACAAACGGACAAACCATCCTTCATCTGGATAAACCTTATAACGATGAAAAGCATCTCGAACCCAATCTGAATCTGGATAATCCCATGTATTCCGAAGATAACCCGTATCAAAACAGAGATCCGCGTTTTTATGCCACGGTCTATTCTCATCTGTCACACCGGAAATGTTATTGGGGTATGGCTGAAGGTTCCATTGCCGCAGGCGTCCGGGACAGAGTCATTACAACCAATGTGGAAGATAATTTCACTGGTAGAGATTTGATTTCTTCTACCAGGACCAGAACAGGCTATTATCAACGTAAGACATTACATCCGACCTCAGGCGTCGATTCTCCGTGGGATGTGCAGGCTGCGCCGCCTGTTAAATTATTCAGATTTGCGGAAATGTTGCTGAATTATGCAGAAGCTGCTGCTGAAGCCGGGCATTTGGATGAGGCCAGAGATGCGGTCGATGAAGTAAGAAGCCGAGTGGGTATGCCTGCGTTACCTAAGTTGGAACAAGCGTCTTTGATTTTGCGTATTCGCAATGAACGCAGGATAGAGCTGGCTTTTGAAGAGCAACGCTATTTTGATGTGCGCAGATGGTCTTCTCCTACCGATGATCTGTCAGCAACCGATAAATGGGTAACGTCTATGGTTATCAAGATTGATGCCTCAAAACCGACCGGGTATTCCTACACTCGTTCGACGATCGGCAGTACACCAAGAGAATGCTGGAAAAACAAGAACCTCTTGCTCCCGATTCCATTGGATGAGGCATCTCGTCTGGAGAATATTACTGGTAAAGTTTGGCAAAGACCGAACTGGTAACCTTAACGAAAAAAATAAATCGTATCATATGAAACGTACGTTTATTATAAGATATTCAGTATTGGCAGGCTTCCTGTGTCTTTATTGTTCGGTTTTGCCGGCTCAAAAGATACCATCCGTTGCGGCAGGGAAGGTTGCGGTTTGTGATTCGGACAAACAGATAGAAATGGGATATTATTCCCAAAAAAGCCACTCAGTCACAGGCGCTGTCGCTACGGTTTCGGGAACGGAACTAGACAGATCGCCTGTGTCCCGGCTTAGCCTAACGTTACCAGGGTTGCTTCCGGGTTTGACAACGACAGAAACGTCTTCTCTATTATCTAAAGAAAGTACAAATTTTTTAATACGGGGAAGACATACGGCAAACAGCCTTGGTGTTCCGTTGATACTGATTGATGGAATCGTTGCTGAGACTTCGATCTACGAATCAATTACCCCTGAACAAATAGAATCGATCTCGATTCTGAAAGATGCTTCCACTCAAGCTGTATATGGAATACAAGGTGCCAATGGCGTCATTGTTATAACAACTAAAAAAGGTGCTGCCGGAAAGTTGAAAGTCAGTTCGAGTCTGGAAAATTCATTTCAACAGGTCTCGACAACACCAACGTTCATTAATTCGTGGGAATATGCGACGATGCGTAATCAAGCTGCGGCAAATGATGGACTGACATTGCCGTTTACTGATGACCAGATTGCCAAGTATAAATCTGGAACAGATAGACAGAAATACCCGAATACCAACTGGTATAATATGTTCATGAACAATTTGGTCATGCAACAACGGGCTGGGGTTTCCATTAATGGAGGCAGTGACCATACCACGTTCTTTGCGAATGTGAATGTTGTCAATCAAGGCAGTCAGTTTACCTCTGACAATGCTAAATATGATGCCGGTGATGCCAGTCAACTGTATAACTACCGGACCAATTTTGATGTGAAGTTGTTTGATGATCTGAATTTGTTTTTCAGGTCTTGTGGAGCGATTGGACGTGACAGGACACCTTCAAACACATCGGTCGGTGGTCTTTACCAGAGTTTGTTCATGATGCCGTCTACGACTTATGGGCCCTGCACACCTGATGGCCAGGTTATTGCTACGTCTTTATACAACAATCCGATTTATGGTATGCTGAACAGAAGCGGTTTTCAAACAACGACGTCTGCCAATACGATCAGCCAGCTAGGTCTGACCTATGATCTTTCGAAATTTATTAAGGGACTGACTATGAGCGGTTATGGCGCTTTCGAAACTTATGGATACGGCACGTTAAATGCCAATCAAACGTATGAGCGTTTTGTCAGAACAGACACCCTTGACAATTTTTCATTCACGAAAAAGGGCGATGAAATCAATTCTTCACTGACGTATTCCAAACCCTGCAATTTTTCGTATCAACTGATGTTCAGCGGCAATGCACATTTTAACAGGACATTTGGGAAACATGAGATTCAGGCAGTAGCCTTTGCTACGTACCAGAATTATTCTTCTCCGGAATACACCTATAATTCCCCTTATATGTATCCGTATAAGCGGATCATTTCCGGGGCTATGGTTGATTATGGATTTGATCATCGATATTTTGCCAAGGTTGATATCGGCTATTCAGGTTCAGACTTTTTCCCGAAAAACAATCGATTTTTTGCAACACCAGCTGTCGCTGCCGCATGGATTGCCTCCAATGAAAAGTTCTTTACATGGAAAGACCAGATTTCATTTCTAAAATTCAGATGTTCTTACGGAAAAACAGCCAATGACGTTTTCGGTAATAACAGGTATCCATATAAGGATTACGTATCCTATCTGAACGGAGGCCCTATTGCTAATCTCCAGAACTATATTGATGAACGTGGTTATGGAGATCCGGAAGTACAGCCGGAAATTGTCAAAAAATTGAATACTGGAATCGATCTGGAAATCGCCAAATCGCTGATGGTCAATTTCGATTATTTCAATGAGCATATTGATAACATGTATATCAATTCGGCTAATGATGTTCCAAGCTTTCAGGGGATTCCTATTGACAACTATCCATACACTAACTCCGGTAAGATGGAAAATAAAGGATTCGAACTGGCTATGACCTATTCGAAAGCAGTCAGCAAGGACTTAAACCTGGCAGTCGGTGGGAACGTCAGCTATTCAAAGAATACCATCACCAAGGTTGGTGAAGTGGAATTGGGTGATACCTATCAATATAAGTATAGGACAACCGGCTATTCGTATGGTCAGTCCTGGGGCTATCTGGTGGACAAATCGAATGGCAATGGCTATTTCAATTCGAAAGACGAACTTCAAAACAGCAACCTGACGTATGATTTCGGGACACCGCGTGTGGGTGATCTGAAATACAAGGATCTGAATGGTGACCATATTATCAATGTAAAAGATCTGGCTCCTCTTGGAACCGGTTCCATCCCCAGATGGTATTATGGATTCAATGCATCGGCCAACTATAAGAGTTTCGATTTGAGTCTGGCCTTTCAGGGTATTGGCAATTATAAAGTACTCGAAGGGGGTTACGGTATCGATGAAACACTGTTAAGCGGCGTTTATTCTTCGATTCATAAAAATGCCTGGACAGCAGAACGTTACGCAAATCATGAAACGATAACTTATCCGGCTCTTTCTACCAATTCTTCAACAAACACTCAATCTAGTGATTTTTATCTCGATAACAGGGCTTATCTGAGATTGAGAAATGTCGAACTTGGATATATACTTCCAAAGGAGTTGACTCAAAAGGCCAAAATAGAAAAGGTAAGAGTCTTGATTAGCGGTCATAATCTGTTGACATTCAGTGATATGAAATTCAATGATTTTGGGCCGGAAAGCACTTATACCAGCATTCCAGTCTATAAGACTTACAATATCGGATTGCAACTTTATTTCTAACAACTGAGAGCAAATTAAACCGATCGTCAAAAACAGTATTCCGTTAGGTATTTGACGTTGATTAGGATTAAGACGAAAAAAATTATCCATCTATGAAACTACACTATATCAAACTGAGTCTTTTCATAATCAGTTCGTTATTGGTCTCCTGTACCGATATGCTTGATCTGCAAAAAGACGGGCGGATCACATTTGATGAAATATTCAAGGACAGGGATCAGACTCGAGCTTATTTGAATTCTTGTTTTGTGAATTTGTCAAGCATTACGCCCAATTTGGATATGACTTCCTATTGTGACGAATCACAAAATGCGGAAGTGACAAAATCCGGCTCCCCTTATTCGGATTGGTACAAGGGACAGGCGACGGCCGAATGGTTCCCCGTTCCAGAATCTGATATCTGGGCAAGTATGTTTGAAGGCATCAGGAAATGCAATGTCTTTCTTGCCAACATCGATGAGGCCGATATTGTTGCCACAGCTGATGAAATTGCGGACTGGAAATCACAAGCATACACGTTGAGAGGTCTTTATTATCTGCAACTAATCAAACGATTCGGTGGTGTTCCATTGGTTCTGAAACCATTGGCAGTAGGTGCCGATTTGTCCAATTTTAAGAGGGCAACGTTCAATGAATGTGTTACCTCCATTCTGAACGATTGTGATTCGGCGCTCATGTCATCCTCGACAGCTTTTCCACTGTATAACGGGTCAAAGACAAACGGCATGATGACCAGGGCCGTCTGCTATGCCATCAAATCGGAATCGATTCTCTATGCGGCCAGTCCGTTGTGGAACGATGGAACCTATACCTGGACTGACGCGATGAACATCACCAAGCAAGCCATTGACAGCTTGAATCCGAGTACAACAAGGACCTATTATGCGTTGTATTCAAAGAAACCGGCTGTTGACGTGGCACAGAATACCTATGAATTGTTTCACCTGACGACTTCAGATGTGGCCCGTCAGGATAAGGAAACCATTCTTCAACTTGGAGCCAAACTGCAGGTATGGAAATATGCCGGCATGCCTGACACACCGGATATGATCTCAGCTGGCCCGAATCCGACACAGGATCTGGTCGATGCCTATGAAATGGTTGGCAACGGTGAAGCTCCGATAACCGGTTATAATGATGCTGACAGGCTGAACCCGGTTATTAACAACGCATCAGGGTATGATCCTAAGAATCCGTATGTTGGAAGAGATCCGAGATTTTATGCCACGATCTACTTTAATGGCGCCAAACAAAACCTTTCCGGTACGGAAAAATATGTTCAGACCTATGTAGGTGGTGCTGCCGGTATTGACCAAACGGATTTTACGCATACTTGTACCGGTTATTATCTCCGGAAATTCAACCGTTGGAATTCATCCAAGAATAATGAAGCCGATGGTTATATCAGATTGTTCCGTTATGCAGAAGTCTTGATGAACTTTGCCGAAGCTGCTGCCAATGCTGTCGGTCCGGACGTAAAAGTTGGCAATCTGTCAGCAAGAGATGCGGTTAACCTAGTCAGAGCTCGCGCCGGAATGCCGAATTTTCCAAGTCAAATGCAAAAGGACGCCTTTTTGAAGAAATACATGAATGAACGGCGTGTTGAGTTTGCTTTTGAAGGACAGCGCTATTTTGATGTTCGCAGATGGAAACTACTGAAAGATACCGAATCATTTGTAACAGGCATGCACATTGTGAAAAATGAGGATGGCACTTTTACGTACAATCGTTTCAAGTTCACCGATAGAAAGACGACGGATGATAAGTATTATCTGTTCCCTATTAACAGGGATGAGGTCAACAAATGCCTCTCCGTCACCGGGCTAAACTGGCAGAACCCAGGATGGTAATCAACTATTATTAATAATTAATATCAGGCAGGGATAATGGGCACTTACTTGCTTGATATTAATACAAACCATTCGTGCCCAATCAATACTACTATGAAAAAACTTTATTACTTAACGTTAGCTTTGGGTATGACAATGGCTTTTTCTGCAAAGGCAGCTGTGACTGTAAATGTCGAAACGCCCGGAACCCTTGAACAAACACTTTTTGATCAGACGGTTGAAGAATATGCAGCCATCGAAACGTTGACTGTAACCGGAAGCCTGAACAGTGCAGATCTTGATGCCTTGACGACAATGTCCAAGGATTATAAACTGGTTTCATTGGATCTGTCGAATGCCAACATTGAAAACAATGTTTTTCCAGACGTCACAGATGGTATTTTCAACCATAGCAAATTGACAAATCTTGTCGTTCCGAAAACATTGACATCATTGGGAGCCGGTTCTTTCCCAGGCACATTGGTAACCATCTCAATTCCGACAACCAACCTGAAAGAAATTCCTGAACATAAATTTACCTGGTGTTCTCAATTGAAGGAAATTGAAATTCCGGAAGGTGTTACGACAATCGGGAAAGAATGCTTTGTTTTCTGTACCGCACTGAAAAAAGTGACGTTGCCGACAACCCTCACGACGCTGACAGAAAGTGCTTTCCTTGGAAATGTCGGTTTTACGGCAGGTTTTATTCTGCCAATCACAGATTTTTATGTAAAAATGACAACCGTTCCGACGGTCGGTTCGGCTGCTATCTGTCTCGGTGGCTACTGGGATTTGTGTACCTTGCATGTTCCGGTAGGGACTGTTGCTGCTTACAGAGCCAATGTTATCGATAGCTGGTATGGTTTCGGCATGATCACCAATATCGAAGAATATAATTATAATGGTAATGCCATCAATCAATTGTCTGCCTCAAACCTGAAAGTCTATACGTCTGCTGACAAAACGATTACGATCGAAGGAGCCGCCAATAAGGAACCGGTTGCTGTTTATTCACTGGCTGGTACCATCGTACGCTCTTTTAAAGCTAGCACGGACAAAGTAACCGTCAATGTACCGAATGCCGGTATGTATCTGGTCAAAGTCGGCGCACAAACTGTTAAAGTTGCTTTATGATTTAGGATTGAATGATAGTTTTAAGGTATCTTTACTTTAAAAGCTGAGGATTAAGGGCTGAGATAAAGCATGCGTTTGTCGAGGCCCTTAATTTCTTCTTAAGATTTAACAACAGAATAAATGAAACGTTTTATTTTTCTAGTTACTTGTTTACTCTTGGTTTTGACAGTCTCAGCTCAAACTGAGGAGACCCTTAAAACAGATTTTCTAAATCCGCCGCTGGAGCATCGTATGAATATAAACAAGCACGATCTTCCATTGACAACTTCAATGCAAACTGATTTCTTCGATATTACACTTGCCAGAAACGGATACAGAGGAATAGCCACCAACGTTTGTCAGACGGATTATCTTGAAAGTGCCTCCAATTTTGCAGCCTTTTGCACGGGGGTAAGATCTGCGAAAGGTAAGGGGTACGATATTTGGCTGTACGATGAAAAGCTTTATCCATCCGGCATGGCTGACAACAAAGTCCTGAATGACCATCCAGACTGGGAATGTGAGGGCTTGTTGATGTACAAAACCAGTCTGAGCGCCAACGAATCTGTCAATTTCTCTATGCCTGGAAAATTGATCCTTGCAAAAGCAATACCAGTTTCTGATACTGGCGTGCAATATGACAGTGCTGAGGATATTTCGACTTCATTTGTCAACGGAACCTTGAATTGGACAGCCGCTAACGGGACGTGGAAAGTTGTCTTGATTACCGAGGATGTTTTATATACTGGTTATCAGGCTGGTACGGAAAGAGGGGGAGAGACGCCGCATTATCCCAGTCTGCTGATGCCTGAAGTTACCAATCTCTTTCTAACCTATACGCACAAACGTTATGCACAGGCTTTCGGCGAGCCGTTGGGTAACTATTTTACGTCAACGTTTACGGATGAACCATCTTCTATGGCTTTGTCGTACAATTCACTGGGATATGGCGTTTATCCCTGGAAGCAACTTGTTTCCGATTCATTAAAAGCCAGGTACGGATATGATCTAAAGGATAAACTGGCAAGGATTGTATTGGATAACGGGAGCGAAGGTAAACAGCTTCGTTATCAATATTTCAGTGTCATATCCGATTTAATGAGCCAAAATTATTTTGGCATAATAAAAGACTATTGCCATAGTCAGCACTTTAAATCCGGCGGACATTTGCTGCTGGAAGAATCTCTTTGTGCGCAAGTCCCTTTATATGGAAACATTATGGCTTGCTACAGACAACTTGATATACCTGGGGTGGATTGTCTGACAGGACTGCCGAACAAAACCAGGGCTTACATGATCTCTTCGCGGCTTGCTGCATCAGCTGCCGAATTGGAAGGACATTCCAGAGTGATGTATGAATCTTGCCCTATTGACAATGACTTGCCAAATAGTCAGGAACCACCGGCCATCGATATAAAAGGTGTTCATAACCGTGTTATGATTGGAGGCGTGACCGATTTCAACAATTACCTGAAACTTTCGTACGAAACATTCTCGGGTCGTAAGGCATTCAATACCTATATAGCAAGGGTTCTCACCCTGTTATCCGGTGGTGTAAGAGCCTCGCGGGTGGCTGTTTATTATCCGATTGAAACTATGTGGACCAAATTCAGGCCGTCGGATATGCGGATCAATACCTGGTTCAATGTAAAAGGAGCGGACCCGGAAGCTTCTTCACTGGAAGATTTGTTCGATAATGTCTCCTTTTCATTACTTGACCATGGATGGGAATATTCGTATGTTGATGCCCAGGGGCTTGAGGAATCAGTCGTAAAAGATAAACAGCTTTGCCATGATAGCCTCAGATGGGATGTTATTATTTTACCAGGTGTTGAGACCTTGCCTAAGGCCGCTTATGATAAGTTGACTGACTTTGTCGACCATGGAGGAAAAGTCATCCTGCAAAGCCGGTTGCCTGTTAATTCCGATACGGAATTTCCTTCAACGGACATCACCAACCAATTCAAAACGTACGTTGCAAACAATACAGTAACCTATAACAGTACATTTAACTCCGGAAATCTGAATACCCAATTGGAGACTCTTATCGGAAGGGACATAACGCTCAGTTCCTATGACAGTGTCATGTGCAGCCATAAACGGATCAATGATCAGGAGGTCTATTTCCTGATCAATGATGCCAGTACCAGCAAGACGTTGACCGTCTCTTTACCTGATACCTATAATTGGGAACTGTGGAACCCTCAGACTGGAGCCGTTTCCTCTGTTACGCCTAGGTTTACATGGACATTTGCTCAGTATGACGGTTTGATCCTCAGATCCACAGGTTTAGCTCAATCGACATTAACGGTAAAAAAAAACCAATTTCGAATGTACCCGAATCCGACAACCGGATTGCTGACGATCAATCTGCCAGTAAACATAACAGGCGACGTTCGTATCATCAACATGATGGGAAAGACTGAACGGCTTTTTACAAATGTCACCAGGCAAGTTGACCTTGGCGGATTGAATGCCGGCATTTACCTGGTACAGGTAAATACAGATAATAACGTCTATACTAATTTGATTCAGAAGATCTGATGACGGCAGATCGTCCAGTATTTTATAAAAATAGAAGAATGAGAGCTTTTTTAATTAGTGTCTTATGCTTTATAGCACTTTCGCCGATGGCTTTTTGTTCAGGAACAGCCAATGGCAAAGCGGCAGAGAGTCCATTGGCTTCCGGATTCCAAAACCCGCCGGATTCTGTAAGGATTTCTTGTTACTGGTATTGGGTTTCCAATAATGTCTCCAAAGAAGGGGTAGTTAAAGATCTTTATGCGATGAAGAGAGCGGGGATCGGGCGTGCCTATATCGGGAATATCGGACTGGACGATGTGCCATATGGAAAGGTCCGGATGTTGACGGACGAATGGTGGGATATTCTTCATACAGCCTTAAAGACGGCAACCGATTTAGGCATTCAAATCGGTATTTTTAATTCTCCGGGATGGAGCCAATCCGGTGGTCCATGGGTGGATGCCAAATCAGCCATGCGGTATCTGACATCCTCTGAAATCAAAGTGAAAGGGCCAATGAAACTTGTCACCAAGTTGCAGAAACCGACGGTCGATTTTCAGGATGTGCGGGTCATTGCCTATCCAGAGCCGAAAAACGACCAGCTGATCCTTAATACGTCCAATTCAACGATTACGTCTGTTCCTGAATTGTCAGGGTTGGACAACGTTGTTGACCACAATCCTGAAACGTCTGTCACGTATCCTTCAGGCAAAGACCTGATCCTGAATTTTACAGCAAAAAAGCCTTTTACTGCCCGGTATATTTACATCCGGACGGCTAATACGCCCGAAAAGACAGTGGTTGAATTGCAGGCAAGAGTCGGAACTGATTTCAAGACCATCCGGGTTTTCAACGTTGAACGGTATAATGACGCGCTCAATGTAGGCTTTGATCCGTATGCACCGGTTGTCGAAACATTTCCGGCTGTAACGGCTAAGGAATTCCGGGTAATCCTTAAGAATGGAGATGCCAAGGCTGGTATTGCAGAAGTGGAAATCGGTGCCGGCGCACGCGTGGAACGGTATGCCGAGAAAACGTTTGCCAAAATGCTTCAGACGCCACAACCTTATTGGCATGAATATCAATGGCCTGTTCAGGCTCCGCTTGATGACCCGAAATTGGTGATCGATCCGGCTTCGATGGTTGATATTTCAGCAAAGATGTCTGCCGATGGTACCTTAACCTGGAATGTACCTGCCGGTGAGTGGATCATCGAACGGACGGGTATGACACCGACCGGTACGAAAAACAGTCCGGCGGCCCCTGAAGCAACCGGATTCGAAGTGGACAAGATGAATAAAGAACATGTGGCTATGCACTTTGACGGCCACATGGGAGAAGTGTTGAGGCGCATCCCGGAAGCAGACCGGAAATCGTTTAAGATCGTTGTCCTGGATAGTTATGAAATGGGTGGCCAGAATTTCACCGATGACTTTTTCGAACGGTTTGAAAAAGAATATGGCTATAGTGCGCTGCCTTTTCTGCCGGTCTTCAGCGGAAAAACAGTGAAATCGCAGGACGCGTCCGATCGATTTTTATGGGATATGCGCCGGTTGGTTGCCAATATGGTGGCGACAGAATATGTCGGAGGGCTGACCGAAGCCAGTCACAAACACGGACTGACCACTTGGCTCGAAAATTACGGGCACTGGGGCTTCCCCAGTGAATCGCTTATTTACGGATCTTATTCGGATGAGATCTCCGGTGAATACTGGGCGGAAGGTGATTTGGGAAATATAGAAAACCGGATTGCAACCTCCTGCGGGCATATCTATGGGAAGAACAAAATTTATGCTGAATCGTATACTTCAGCCGGGAATCCTTTTGGAAGAACGCCTGCGGATATCAAACAACGAGGTGACCGTTTCTTTGCCGAAGGTATCAACAGCACATTGCTGCATGTCTACATTACCCAGCCGGATGACAGAGTGCCTGGCTACAACGCCTGGTTCGGGACTGAATTCGAACGCAACAATACCTGGAACAGCCAGCTTGACTTGTTCACGTCCTATTTGAAACGGGTAGATTACCTGCTTCAGCAAGGTAACAATGTGGCTGATATCGCTTATTTTATCGGTGAAGATGCACCTAAGATGACGGGTATTACCGATCCGGCTCTTCCGGCCGGTTATCAGTTTGATTACATGAACTACGATATCATCATGAATCGTCTGTTTGTTAAGGATGGCTTGTTGACGTTACCTCAGGGTACACAATACCGTTTATTGGTGTTGCCGAAACTTACCACTATGCGTCCTGAACTCGTAGCCAAAATTAAGGAACTTGTCAGGAATGGTGCCATTGTCTATGGCCCTGCTCCAGACCACTCGCCAAGTCTCAAAGGCTATCCTGAGGCTGATGTGACCGTTAAAAAGCTGGCAGAGGAACTTTGGGGCGATGTCGATGGCGTAACCATCAAGTCTCATAAATATGGCAAAGGTATGATCATCAATGGCATGGATTTGAAAGAAGCGCTTGCGATGGTTGGCAGTCAGCCTGACTGTCAGGTTGGTCCTGTTGCTGTTAATTATGGCCATCGTAAAGCTGGCAATGCAGACATCTACTTTTTGACCAATCAGTCCGCAGGACAAACCGTAACAGTTAATCCTGAGTTCCGTGTAGCCGGGATGCAACCAGAACTATGGTTACCAACGACCGGTGAGATCAGGCCGTTGCCTGCCTACGAACAAACTGCCACGACGACCAAAGTTCCGTTGAAACTAGCTCCGAACGAATCGGCTTTTATCGTGTTCAGGCATGCCGCTGGTAAAGCTGTATCTGACGACTTGTCCCAGAATTATCCCGCTCCGGTCACTATTGCAGCAATCAAAGGCCCATGGCTTGTTACGTTTGAGAATACGAAATTTGGTCCTGAATCGCCGGTCAAACTTGATACGTTGTCCGACTTGTCCACGAGTGCCGTTGACAAAATCAAATACTATTCAGGCAACATGACGTATACGGCAGCTTTTTCAATCGGAAAGCTGACGCCTGGCTCTGATATTGTGCTGAATCTATCAGCCATTGGTAACATGGCAAAAGTAAAGATCAACGGTCAGTATGCCGGAGGTGTCTGGACACCACCCTATGAACTGAACATCAGTAAGCTGGTAAAAAAAGGAAAGAATACGATTGAAGTTCAGGTGGTCAATACCTGGGTAAACCGTTTGCTGGGAGATAGTAAACTGCCTGTTGAGCAGAGAAGTACCTGGACAGTCCATTATCCTGAACCTGGCGTGACACTTCAGAAATCCGGATTGATCGGGCCTGTCACTATTCAGCGTGTCAGTAGATAAACTTCCTGAAAAAGACATTCAATCCAATAAATCAGTACTGGCTATTCGACCGATGCTGATTTATTGGTGTCATTCACTATAAATTCCAAATAAATGAAACATCTATTGTCGTTCTGTTTAGTTGTCCTGTGTTGTCAGTTTCCTCAAGCCCAAACGGCCAAGTGGACGTTTGATACAAACGCGGAAGGCTGGGTGTTGGCACATAGTTTAACCGGTACGGTCAACAATGGTGTTTATAACCTGACTATTAGAGGCTCCGATCCCTATATGCTATCGCCAGATCAGCTCAATATTAATGGTACAACGTTTGGGCTGATTAAAATCCGTCTTCAAAACTGCTCAAGCAACACCGCCTACCAGCTGTTTTGGACAACAACAACGGATAATGCATGGAATCAGGATAAATCCGTCTTTTTTTACGTGAATAAGCAGGATACCCAACAGTCTGATTATGAAATAAGCATGCTCAGCAAGTATAAGTGGGAAGGCAGCACCATTAAACAAATCCGGTTGGATCCTGGAGATGACAATGCCGGCGAACAGGTAAAAATTGATCAGATAAGCATTGAAGCAATGCCTGACGAATTTGGACTGAATAATGGCGTCGTACACGTCAGGCAGGATCTCGACCGGGGAGGTTCTATTTCTTTTGTTTCAAAATCGTCCGATTTTCACAATTTAGTCAATACGTCTGATGAAGGGCGGTATATACAACAATCGTATTACGCCGGAAACGATATCAACCGGCAAAGCGAAGGTCAATCTCCGAGTTGGTCGCCATGGGCATGGAATCCAATACAGGCCGGTGATTATTGTCATAACAGGGCTAGGATTCTCTCATCCAGAAAAGGCACAGATACACTCTATGTGAAGTGCATTCCAATGCTTTGGGATATGAACAACAAGCCTGCCGAAGCTGAAATGGAGCAATGGACGGTACTCGATAAAAATGCGATTAAAGTCACTTGCCGGTTGACATGCCATCGTACAGACAACATCTATGGCGAGAATATTTCTAGAAGTCAGGAGTTACCGGCTGTTTACCCCATTTCTGCTTTATGCAATCTATATTCATATTTTGGAGCTGCACCTTATACGAATGCAGCCATGGCAAACACAAAAGTGGTCAATCTGTCCAGTGGATTCTGGGGAATTTATAATTCCGTTACGGAAAGTTGGATGGCTTTTGTTGACGGCAATCAATGGGGAATGGGTGTGTACAATCCTTCTACGACAAATTTCTTTGCCGGGATGTTAGGAGATGCCGGATTTGAGTCCACCAACGGAGCAACTTCCTATATAGCCCCGACCCAAAAAGTTGCACTCCTGAAAAATTCCGTTTATGAATATAGCTATTATATCATCATCGGCAGCTTAACTGACATTCGCTCGACTGTGTATAGCCTCCATTCGGCTCTCGTTGCAAGTACACCGCAAGCGAAGAAAGAAAATACCAGGGTGACGGTTTCGCCAAATCCAGCTTGTGACAGAATATCCGTGAACGTACCACCAAAATCGACCATCGAAATTTACAATGCCCAAGGGCAATTAGTCAATACAAGTCTGGTAAATGATATCAATCAGCCGATAGCTATCTCAACGCTTCAACGCGGATTTTATTTTTTAAAGGTAAAATCAGGAAATGAAACGTTTGCAGGTAAATTTTTAAAGAACTAATCTTGGTATCTCATCAAGGAACGGTTGTCCTGTTAGTTGATCCGTTTCACCGAATCCTTAATCATCAGTTTCGGTTTCAGCAGTACTTGTCTGGTACCGGCCTCATTGCCGTTGAGTCTTCCTATCAGATATTTGGTGGCAATTTTACTGATGTCGTCCACCGGTTGGGCAATGCAGGAAAGTGGGGTGGACAGGTAATCCAGATAGGGATGGTTATCGAACGTCAGCAAGGAGATATCCTCAGGAATGCGGATGCCTTCTTCTTTAAGGGCTTTCATGCATCCCATTGCGATTGTGTTGCTGAGCGTAAAGACGGCGGTCGGCTTTTCCGCTTGCTGAAGCAGCAGCTTGGTTTCCAGATAGCCGTTCTGTAAGGTAAAACTGTCGCCGACAATGCTGGAACTATCCAGGCCTGCTTCTTCCATCGCGTCTCTAAATCCTTGAACCCTTAATTTGTTTGGAGTGGAGAGCTGAACACCCTGCATGCAGGTAATCCGCGTATGACCGTTTTCAATCAGATACTTGGTGGCAGAATAGGCGCCGTCATAGTTGTTTGTCGAAACATACGGCAAATCAAGGTCTTCGAAATAACGGTCAATACAGATTAAAGGCAATCCCTGGTCGTAAAGGCTCTTGATGTGTTCCCATTTGTTCCCGCATGGAATGATGATCAGCCCTTCGATGTTTCTTGAGACCAGTTGTTTCAGCTCCAGCTCTTCATTCTCAATATTCTCGTCGCTGTCACTGATGATGGTGATGTAGCCGAACTTACGTACTTCAGCGGTTATATTACTGGCAATGTCGGCAAAAAACGGGTTGTTGATGGACGGAACAATCAATGCGATCGTATTGCTTCTGCCTGTCCTGAGATTAGCGGCATACTGGTTCGGGATATAGTTCAACTCCTTCGCCGCCTCAATGACTTTTTGCTGGGAATCCTTGCCGATTCTGTACTGTCCGGCTTTTCCGTTCAGTACTCTCGAAACCGTCGTGATGGATAGTCCGGTTTTTTTAGCTATGTCGGTAATGTTTGTTTTTTGAAGTGCCATTCGTTAATATGCAAACGTTTGTACAAAAATACGTAAAAAAACCAATTAATCCAATTTTGAAATAGCTCTGGCGTCATCCAGCAAGCGTTTGAATCAATGCTTCTGATGCCATTATTTCAACAGTTTCTGCCAGCCGGCTTGTCAGACTTTTTGCCTCGCCGAAAAGGAATAAACGTTTGTACATCTTGACGCTTTCTAACCCCAGAATCCGCTGAACGTTCCTATTCCATCTCTCTGATCCTGACATCGATCTTTGTGCCTTTAAGCCCTTCTTTTAATTTTATGATATCCGTATTGCCATAATGATAGGGATAAAGAATGCGGGGCGCCATCAGCTTTGCCGCACTGACAGCCTGGCTGATGGTCATGGTGTATGGCTGGTTGACGGGAAGAAAGGCAATGTCGATGTGTTTCAGTTGTTTCATTTCCGGAATGATCTCCGTATCACCGGCAATATAGATGCGCAAACCGTCGATGGTCAGCACATAACCATTGTCCCGATGACGAGGATGGTACTTTTCTCTTCCTGGTGTCGTGTTGTAGGCAGGAACAGCTTCAAGCCTGATCTGACCGGAGATAGTGATCCGGGCACCGTTTTTGAGCGCGGTCCCTTTGCCAAGCTGTTTGCTGACAGCTTCATTGGTGAACAGCGATGTTCCTTTCTTGGTCAGTTCATTGATGGCTTTTGCATCCAGGTGGTCACTATGCTCATGGGTGACCAGGATGACGTCAGCTTTTGGGAAAGTTGTATAATCGGCATAACCGGACACAGGATCCACCTGAATAAACTCATGGTTGTAAGTCAGCATCAAACTCCCATGCTTGATAAAAGTAATGGTGACTTCTTTGTTGCTCCGGGTTTTAAAAGTATCGGTGGCAAATGTACTGGCCGAGGCAATGCCGGCGGAAAGTATTCCGGCTATCAAAAGCAGGTGCTTAACGATGGTTGTACGCATAGTCATTCAATTAAGATGGACGTAATGAAAAAACAGGCACGCGCAAGAAAAGTGCGCAATAAAGATACTGAATATTTGCGCAAAATGTCCAAAAAAAATTAAACATCTACTAACAAACCAGACAGGATTCCGAATGATGGCTTAATCGGAAGTTTATATTTTTGGGAGAATTAGTCAATCCGGCTGATAGATTTCCGGTGCTTTGGGGTCTGAGTGTTCTGCGAAGAAGAATAAACGCCCAGCAGACAGAAGAACGAGAAAAGAAGAAAGATTAATTTCAGACCAGTCATGAAAGCAGGAATGGTCGTGTCTCCAAGGATCCGGTTGCCGATGAACAGATGGACAGACATCGTAGCCATTGCCATACTGAACATCATACCCATATTCCGCATCGTGGCTATCGTGGCCGATGCTACACCATAATACCGTTGTTCAACGGCACTCATTACCATATTGGTATTCGGCGAAGAAAACAGGCCGAAGCCAACCCCCAGGATAGCCAAAGCCGACAGTAGATAGCCATTCGATGAAACAGGGGTCAGGAACGCCATCATTGCCAATCCGGTTACACTGATGGCCATACCTCCTGAAGCTAGCCAATGAGGCGGCATCCGGTCGGATAAACGTCCGGAGAAGAGGGAAACAAGGGCCATTAGGACTGGCTGTGCCACTAGCAGGATACCGGCTTCCCGGGGAGATAGATGCCGGACATATTGCAGATAAAGGCTTAGGATGAAGGTGACTGCATAGGTGGCTGCATAATTGATGAAAGCCGACAGATTGGACAAGCCGAACACCCTATTGTGCCGGAATAAGGCTATTTCCAGAATCGGACAGGTGGTCCTGGCTTCCTGACGGATAAACAACATCAGGCCAATCAACCCGCCCAGGATCAGGCAGGCGGCATAGACAAGCGGCAATTTCGAAATACCATACATCAGCAACAACATGGAGGGGACGTACCAATAAACGCCTTTCCAATCGAAAGGCCTTTTTTCGGCTTCTTTCCAGTCGGAGCGGAGATAAAAGAAACGGACGAGCACGATCAGCAAGGCTGCCATGCCATTGATCAGAAACAAGGTTCTCCAACCCCAAGCCTGAGTAATGATTCCACCTAAAACGGGTGCTGCTGAAAGGCCCAGGTAAACGGAGGCTACATTGAAACCAATCACTTTACCGCGTTCACTGGGCGGAAAAGCAGACATCAGGATGGCCATGCTGGTACTCACCATCATTGAACCTCCGAATCCCTGTATAAAGCGGAATAGAATCAGCAGCCCGGCTGTGTGGGCAAAAATGCAGGCAAACGAGGCCAGCATGAAAATGATATTTCCGATCAAAAAAATCTTCATGCGTCCCAACCGGTCTGCCATCTTGCCCATCGGTACCAGAAATACGGCAGAAGAAAGCAAGTAGGACATGGTAACCCAACTCATCATGACTGCATTCAACTTAAGCTCACCGGCAATCTGCGGCAGGGCGATGTTGACAGACGAACCGGTAAACGGATTGAAGAAGTTGGCTATCATGGTGATAACCAGCAAAAGAGACTTATTTATGTCAGACATGGGTGCCGGCTGCTCACTTGTTGCCATACGCAATCGGTTAATTGAATAAAAAACGCATCAATACTCTTTGCCAGAATCTTTTTTGGAAAAGGAGATCAACAGTATCTTTCTTTCAGCCAATAAATCAAACAAAGCGCCGGATACTCCGTAAAGTAAGATGGCGGATAGGATGCCACCCAATACATCGACAAAATAGTGTGCTTTGATGTAGACGGTCGAACAAATGAGCAGGCAGGCAACGGGCAGAATGCACCAGAACAGACGCCTGTCATAGCGGCAGGTCAGGATCAACACAACAATGGTCATGCCTACATGAGAGCTGGGAAAAGCGCCGGTTGGATATTCTCCGATCCATTGAATGAAATGGACTAACCAGCAGAAAACATAGCCTTTTGGCACCATAGCGTCAGCTCCCTTGAAATAAAACTGAGGACCGGCAACAGGCAGCAAATCGTAGACACTATAATACAAAAACATGGTGCATACCATAATGAATACCACTCTGTCAAACAGTTGGGGATGTTTGAACCAAAACCACAATGGGATCCCGAACATAAACAGGTAATGTGAAAAATAGCCAAAGTACATCAATTCACTGAACCAGGCTTGCGGAAATAACTGAGAAAAAAGGATGGAGGGCTGGCATCCGGTCAATTGCTGGTCGAGTCCGCAAAAAAACTCATCCTTGTTGAGCGTGAACATTTCGGAAAAAAAGAACGTTTCCGAATACCAGTATCCCAGCAGAATGAATGGCAGAAACTGCCTGATGTTTTTCAAAAGCTCGCTTGGATACCTTTCAGACGCAATAGCCAAAAAGGAAATGGAGGCAATGGCTCCCAGGCGAATGCCAAAGAATAAAGCCGGATGGTCTACTCTCGAAAAGAAAAGCATCATATAGACAATGGTCACCAGGCTGTAGACCAATGTCAGAAATTCTGCTGAAAAATAGCGTTTCTTCAACATGCGTGTCAATCGTTTTTCTTATTCAAGTAGGATGTCGCTGCTAAATTACGGACAAACATCTTTTTTTTTGGTGTTAAGCACTGTAAAGTGACAAAAACTTGATGAATTTTAACACATTCTGATGAATTAACTGT
>JAUZOU010000089.1 GCA_030706285.1 Bacteroidota bacterium | reverse complement strand
GAAGAAGGCATCACAGGTAGCACGAAAACGGTCAAACACTTTATTGTTCACCTTTTTGGGTGCAAAACCGATGGCTTTCCATTGCTCCTGAAGTTGAATGATCTCTGCGGTTTTGGCATCCCAGTCTTTGTAGGTCTTCAATTGGGTTAGATCAATGGCTTCAATGGCTTCGCAAATAGCTGTTTTTTGTTTCAGGTTTTCACTTTCAGCTGCCTTGAGGCGTTCGAAGAAGTGTTGATGGTTTTTATTGATAATGGAAGACGCATTTTTGAAACGATTCCAGATATCTTCACGGAATTCTTTGGCAACAGGGCCAGTCTCACGCCAGTCTTCGTGAAGTTTTTGCAGTTGGCGGAAGGCGACAACAACATCTGGTTCTTCGGTCAGTTTTTCGGCATTTTCGCACAACGTCGTTTTCAGTTCGAGATTCTTCTTGAAGTCATATTCACGAAACTCGTTGTTGATTTTCAGCAGATCGTAGAAACGTTCCACCTGCATTTGATATTTTTTCCAGATTTCGTTTACCTGATCTTGAGGAATCGTTCCGATTTCTTTCCAGGATTGCTGCAAACGGCGGAATTCAGGCAGCGTTCTGCCGATATCCTCGGTTCCTTCTGTCAGTGCTTTGATGCTTTCAATGACCTGCAGCTTTTTTTCCAGATTTTCTTTGCGTTGTTTTTCCTGCTCGGCAATGCGTTCGGCTCTTTTTTCACGCCAATCGTTCAGCAGTTCTTTCAAGACAGCTTCAAGCGGATCAGGTGTATGATTGACAACCTCTTCCGATGAGGTTTCGGCTTTCTGATCGTCTGTCTGCTTATTTTTTGGTTCAGTGTCTTCGGACTTCTGGAGCTTGTAAAACGATTGTTTTAAGGCATCCACCTTGTCTTTGATATCGTTGTCCGATTGGCTGATAAGTATTCTAAGTTGATTGATGACTTCTTCTCGGGTCGTCGGTGCAGGAATCACCGGATGGGCTTCGGATGGTGTGTCAGGACCTTCTGCCGGAACGGTCTCTGTGGTTCGCTCAACAACAGGATCCGTGATCTGTTCTTCTGCGACAGCCGTTGCAGGCTGTTCATCAGATGATGTAACGACCGTCTCTTCATCCGGTGCAACAACGTCAGCTTTTTTCTTTGTTGTTCGTTTTTTTGGTGATGTTTCGGACGGTTCTGTCTCAACAGGTGAGGCCGTTTCGATTACTTTTTCGACGCCTTTTTTGACGGTGCGTTTTGCCTTTTGGGCTGGTTTAGATGCTTCTGCATCCGGTTCTTCCACGGGAGATGCCGCAACTTCTGTCAGACGCGCTTCGACAGAGTTAGGATCGGGAGTACCAGTGGCCTTTTCCGGTTCAGACTGTTCAGCCGTCCTATTGACAGCATCGGTGAGAGAGTCATCCAACGTTGCCCCATCGGGCAGGTTGTTGGTTTCATTGTTGTCCATAATCAATCAACTGTTAAGATGTTACGAGTTTCCTCTAAAATATGCCTTTCACAAATTAAATCAAAAGTTTTTAAAATGTCACCATATATCGGCATCTTTTTGTGTCATAACCACTTCTTGACTTTAAAGTAAAGCAGGATTACGCATGAAAAGGCAACCATCAGACCCAATGAAATCCAGAAGCCCCAAGGACCAGTAGTGAAAGGCATTCCGGGAAAATTCTGCCCGAAAATACTGGCAATGAGCGTTGGCGGCATGAAGATGACGGAAACGATAGTGAATATCTTGATAATCTTGTTTTGTTCGATGTTTATAAGACCCAGAAAGGTGTCCTGAAGGTAATCAAGCCGTTCGAAACAGAACTTGGCATGTTCGACCAAGGAGTTGGCATCTCTCAGTATGATGGTGAGTTTCGGATACAGCTCCTTTGGCATCAGATCGCTGCGCAACAAATTCGATAACGAACGCTGTTTTTCAATGACGTTTTGCCGAACAGCCGTTGCTTGTTCCTGCAAGGCTGTGATGTCCATCAGCACATCCTCGTCTGCATCTCTGATGGAGTCGCTGAGTTTGGTGATTTTGTCAATCAACCCTTCTATAAGGTCGGCATCTCTTTCGACTCGTGTTTCAAGCAGGGCAACCATGACATGATAGCCTGTCGGGTAGTTTCTGGGGTTGGACGATATTTTTTTTGTGGTTTCAAGAAAAGAAGGCAATTCTTCGTTATGAACAGTAACCAGAATATCGTTCTTAAGGATGAAAGAAACTGTTTCCACTTCAAAGTCATTCAACATGAAATTGGAGTTGATGATCAGGGAATCGGATGTTTCGATGTAGCGGGAGGACATCTCGATTTCTTCCATTTCTTCTTCTTCCTGGATGTAGATTTTCAGAAAATCTTCCAACTGATTCTCCACTTCTTCATCTACATCATGCAAATCGATCCAGAGAAACTTTTCAATGGGAGTGCTTTTCAGAAATTCGAGGCTCCGGCTTACTTTGATCCGCCCGCCTTCGTGATAGAATAATTTAATTTCTGCCATTGTTTTTGTGTTAACGCACTGGACTCACTCCAGCGGGATGAAAATTGATCGTTGAACGATGGATCTTTAATTTTCAGTTAGACAAGCCGTCAGGTTTTTGCCAGAAAAGGAGCAATCAGATTGGTCAAATCGGTAAACTGACTGACTGACAATTGTTCGGGACGCATTGTGAAAATCGGATCGGAAATGATGGAACTTTCATTGTCAATTAATGATTTTAATGAATTTCTGAGCATTTTCCGTCGTTGGTTAAAACCAGTTTTAACCACCACTTTAAACAATTTTTCGTCGCAGTCCAATCGCTTGGTCGTATTCCGGGTAAGTCTGATGACGGCTGATTTGACCGCAGGAGGAGGGTCAAATTTGTTTTCATCGACAGTGAAAAGGTATTCGATGTCGAAATAGGCCTGAAGCAGGACACTTAATATGCCATAAGCTTTCTTGCCCGGAGCTGAAGCGATGCGCTCTGCTACTTCTTTTTGAAACATACCTGAACAACAAGGAATACGATCTTTGTGTTCAAGTACTTTAAACAGAATCTGGGAAGAAATGTTGTAGGGGTAATTTCCGATGACGCAAAAGGGCCCTTCATAAAGTTCTTCAAGCGGTAATTTGAGAAAATCACCTTCAATGATACGGTCGGAAAGAGAAGGGAAACGGGCGTTCAGGTAAGTTACGGATTCTCTGTCTAATTCTATTACTTTGAGATCGTGACCGTCTTTTAATAGAAACTGGGTCAACACGCCCATGCCAGGGCCGATCTCCAATACCGGAACCCCCTTGTATGCTTCAAGCGTACAAGCAATTCGAGCAGCAACATCCAAATCTGTCAGGAAATGTTGCCCAAGCGATTTTTTGGGTTTTACAGGAATCATCCACCTTGATACGAAAAAATTTGTACATTTGTCGCCTTCTGGGGCTACTGGCCACGCAAAAGTAGTTATTTTTGTCGAGAGTTAACCATAAATGAAAAAAATACTTCAGGTCCTGATTTCTCTGTTATTGGCAGCTTTTTTATTCTGGTTGGTATACCGGAATATGGATTTTTCAAAGCTGGCCGATGTGTTCAGAAGTGGGCTTTGCTATTGGTGGATTCTTGCCTCTGTTGTATTCAATGTTCTCAGCAATGTCTTGCGTGGTTTGATGTGGAGCCAGCTGGTTAAGCCTGTCTGTCCGGAGGTGCGTAAAAAATCGGCCATTTTAGCCGTTTTTGTCAGTTATGCAGCCAATCTGCTCTTCCCAAGAGCTGGTGAGGTGGTTCGTTGTGGTGTCCTTAAAAAGCAGGATGGTGCTTCTTTTTCAAAGACTTTTGGGACGGTTATTACCGAACGGATACTGGATATGCTGTGTCTGTTGCTGATCGCTGTACTGGCGGTTGTTTTGCAGATTGGCTTCTTCAATAAGTTTTTCCACGAAAATCCGGATTCGCTGGCACGGGTATTGAAGGTGGTGACCTCTCCTTATATCTGGGGCTCTCTGGCGACGTTGGTCGTTGCCTTTTTCCTTCTGAAAAAGTGGTTTAAGCAGACGCCATTCCTGGAAAAAACACGAATCTTGATCCGAAAAATCTGGGATGGCATGAAAAGCATCAAGACATTGGAAAGGCCCTTTGTTTTTATCGTTTATATCATCTTGATCTGGGTGCTTTATTTCCTGATGTTCTACGTCGGTCGTTTCTTTTTCCCTTTTGACATTCCGTTGGGCTTTCTTCCAATGCTTGGTGCTTTCGTCATGGGCAGCCTGGGAATACTTGCTCCTGTTCAGGGGGGGATCGGAGCGTACCATTTTATGGTGATCTACACATTGACTTTCTTTGGCATTGGGAGGCCTGAAGCTGCCATTTTTGCATTGGTTATTCACGGATTGCAAACCATTCAGTCTTTATTGTTCGGATTGATTGCCTGGTTATGGCTTTCAGCCGAAGACCACAAAAAACGCAGAATTACCATATTTTAGTACTAATTGACCGATTATTTCCGTTCCTTCAATAAAGTATGCCTATTTTTGTCCTGATAATCAGGATCTACTATTTTTACCATGAAACATAATCTAATCTTATTGGGATTATTCTTCCTGTCTTTTTATGCCTGTGTTGATGATGGTGACAGACCGCCTGCACAGGAAAAGGATGATACAACCTATTACGTTACTGAACCATCTGATGGTTCGATAGCTTCAGGTGTTTCAGGTACGTACCCAGCTTTCATGAGCTATTCATCGGCCGACCATCGACTAAAAACAAACGTGGAAAGCCAGATTGGACTGTTTAAGGATAAGGATGCTATCAGTATCATCAATCTCACATTTTCCAGTTCGGACTGGGCCTCTCAACTTAAAAATCTGGAGTCGACCGACGGAGAACTGGCCGCCACCCTTAGCTATAACGGCGTGGCGTTGCCATATAAAGTCGGCGTGAGCTATAAAGGCGATGCCTCGGATAGTTCCAGCACCAAACGGTCATTCAATCTATCTATCGACTATGCCAATAAGGATCAATTGTTGAATGGTTATTACACCGTCGTGCTGAACAGTGATCCCAAAGATCCGTCTTACTTGCGTGAGGCTGTTTACAGAAAATGCATCCAACGCTATATCCCTGCTTCTCAGGTCGATTATGTAAATCTGCGGATTAATGGTGTTGATTATGGTTTGTATGTCAATACTGAATATCTGAATGCCACCTTTATCAAAGAATGGTTCTTGTCCAGCAAAGGCGCTCGCTGGCGCGCCGAACCTGCAGTCACAGGAGAAGGAACGACGGCGGGATTGTACGGGACCGGCTATTCAGGTCTCAATTACCTGGGAGATGCATCTTCTGCCTATGAGCCGTATTACAATCTAAAAAATACACCCAAGGATAGTGATCCATATGCTCATATTGCAGCTGTTTGCAAAGTTCTGGAAAAAACAGCACCTGAAAAGATGGAGACTGAAATCCGTAGCGTGCTTGATCTGGACAGGACATTGTGGTTTCTTGCCTGTGAGAATATTTTTACCGACAAAGACAGTTATGTGAAAAAAGGTGGGACGGATTTTTTCCTGTATTGGGAAGAAGAAACCGGAAGAATGGCGCCCTTGGAATATGATGGAAATGACACGTTCGGAGAGAAGGATATCCAGTGGGATCCGTTTTATCATGCGGACAATGCCGCTTATCCGTTGTTGTACAGGCTTTTGCAGGTCCCTGCCATTCGCCAACGCTATTTGGCCCATTACCGGACAATTTTGGAAGAAGTGTATAACACCGGTTATCTTTATGACGTTATTGATACGTATGCGGCAAGGATTGATTCGGCCATTCAGGCAGATCCTAAGAAAAGCATGACATACAACGACTTTAAAACAGCTGTATCGACAATGAAATCTGTTATTTCACAACGCTCGGCTTTTCTGAATCAACACGATTCAATTGCAGTGAAAGGATTGACGATTGCTGATGTCTGCTGGAAGGTAGATGGTACAATCTGGAAAACGCCTGAACACACTGATACTGTCGCTGTCACGGCTGCTATCAGTGGGGGAAGTGCATCGAGCGTATTCCTTTGTGCCGGTACGGGAATGGTAGGAGGATTCAGACGGTTGCAAATGTATGACAACGGATCCTATGGAGACGCTGTGGCAAATGATGGTATTTATACAGCTCTGATAAACCCACAGGCAACGGGTGTCAGCGTCCGTTTCTATATTGAGGCAGTCAGAGGCAATGCGGCCAGAACAAGAACCTATATGCCGGCCGGAGCCGAACATGATGTTTATTCTTATAGTGTAAAATAAGTTTTCAGAACTATGAATGGATGTTTTCGTCAGCTAAGATGGCTACTGTTGATCGTGTTATCGGGGATTGGAGTAAAAGCTTTGGCGCAGAATGCTGATTTCGGACTTTGGTCGACGATCGATCTAAGTAAGAAATTGAATAATGGACTGACATTTGCATTTGAAGAAGAATACAGGCTGAGAAATAATTTGTTGACAACCGACAGATTTGAATCTACTTTTGAGATCGATTATAAAGTCAATCACTATCTTGAAACTGGGGCTTCCTATACGATGATCAATTATTTCCATCCGGGGAATGCCAAACATGACTATCAGAATTATTGGGAATTAAGAAACCGGTTTAATGTGTTTGCCGAAGGCAGCTATGAGTTGGGTCGTTTCAACCTTTCACTACGGGAGCGGCTTCAGTCAACGTACAGGGTTTTGGATAGTTTATCTTCAGCCAAAATAAACCCTAAACTGAATTTAAGGTCTAAACTAGGCTTGTCATATAATATTCCAGGTTTGCCTCTGGAACCTTATGCCAGCTGCGAATGGTTTCATTTGCTGAACGGTGAGACTTCTTTCAAGTTTGAACAGTATCGAATCGGAGCCGGGTTGAAGTACAAGTTATCAAAGAGTATATCCGTCAAGGCTGGCTATTTGTATGATGCTGAGGTAACCGGTAACGAGGACGGGGAACATGGCAATATTATGACAGTTGGATTGGCTTATAAATTTTAACGATGGCACCTGAATTATTGACTATGATGAGTCTGGATATCCGTAACAGGATGAAGCCCATATTGCTGTCGGAGATGAAAGGTATCTGCTTAATGAACCGCATCGACACAAAATATATGATGCCGGTGAGCATGCTGCCTCAATTGCTGACAAGGCTTGAACATGATTTCAGAATTCAGCAGGTGAATGGGCAGACTGTCGGGCAGTACTGGACCCTATATTATGATACAAAAGAACTGGAAATGTACCTGAATCACCATAACTGCCGGCTTCCTCGTGAAAAAATACGTATGAGAACCTATTTGGATTCGAACCTGACCTTTCTGGAAATCAAGCGCAAAAGCAATAAGGGACGGACCTCTAAAGAACGGATACAACTGCCGTTGAATACAGACCGGTTTATGAGATTAGGCCCGGATGTCCATGATTTTTTAGCCATGTATTCAACGTATTCGGAAGCTGATTTATTTCCTCAAATCAATTCGATGTTTAACCGGATTACACTGGTAAACAATAATAAATCGGAACGGATCACTATTGATACAAATTTAAACTTCTCAAATTGTCAGACAGGAGAGACAGCCTCGGTGCCGGAATTGATGATCATCGAGTTGAAACAGGACGGAAAAGTCTCTTCAAAGTTGAAAGAATGCCTGACAGAATACCGCATATTTCCAGGAAGCATTAGTAAATATTGTTTAGGCACTATCCTGACGAATCCGACGGTAAAGTCGAATCAGTTTAAAAGGAAACTTCGTACTATTCAAAAATTAACCCGTTAATGTTATAATCATGATCCCTCTTTTAGTTCAAAACGCTCCGGTCGACACAATTGTAGAACAATCAGTTTCAAGTTTTCTTGGCTTGCCAATTTTTGATGGGCCGAGTTTATTTCAATTATTGTTTCGTTTTACGTTTAACTTGCTTGTATGCTGGATAATTATTCAATTTTTTTATTACAGGAAAAGTGGCAGAAGAGATTTTTATTTCACCTTTCTGCTATTTAGTGTGACTGTTTTTTTATTGATTTTCCTGCTGGACAATGTCAAACTGCAAATCGGATTTGCCCTGGGGCTATTCGCCATTTTTGGAATGATCCGGTATCGAACGGAAACCGTACCTATTCGCGAGATGACCTACCTGTTCATGATCATCGGCATTTCCGTTATCAATGGTTTGGCCATGTCAGTCAGTTGCAGCGAATTGTTTGTTACGAACTTGTTGTTCATTCTGATCACTCTGGTACTCGAAAACAACAAGGTACTCAAACACACCGCCTGCAAAATTATTCTGTATGAAAAGATCCAGTTGATTGTTCCTGATAAGGAGGCAGAACTAATAGAAGATCTGAAGAAAAGAACGGGGCTGAATATTCTTAATGTTGAGGTAGGCAATATTGATTTTCTGCGAGATGTCGCTTATATCAAGGTTTTTTATGAGCCAAAAACAACAGAACTGGTTGGCAAAGTTTCCTCCAGGCAATTGAAGCCAGAAGATTATTAAGAAAAACGACTGAATTTTTTTCAGCCATGGCATGAATTGATTTACAAATCGTATATTTGTCCATCACACTGTTAAAAGGTGTGATGGATTTTTTTTATCAATTAGTTTGATCTGATTATGAAAGAAGCAATACGACAACTTGAGCCCACAGCCTTGTGGGGCTATTTTTACGATTTGACACAGATACCTCGTCCATCGGGACATTTAAAAGATATCCAGGATTTTTTATTCAATTTTGGCCAATCTCTGGGCTTGACTACAATTAAAGATGAGGCAGGAAATATTTTGATTCGCAAACCGGCCACTCCAGGCATGGAAAACAGCCCTGCCGTTGTTCTTCAGGCGCATATGGATATGGTGCCGCAGAAAAACAGCGATGTGACCCATGATTTTGAAAAGGATCCGATCAAACCTCGTATTGAGGGTGAATGGCTGAAAGCCACCGGAACGACACTAGGCGGAGATGATGGGATAGGTGTTGCTGCTATTATGGCGGTTCTGGCATCGGATTCCATTCAGCATGGCCCGGTAGAAGGTGTGTTTACAGCTGATGAAGAAACCGGCATGTATGGAGCGTTTGGTATGAAAGCTGGTTTTTTTGAAGGCAGAACATTATTGAATCTTGATTCTGAAACAGAAGGAAATTTGTATATCGGTTGTGCCGGAGGTATTGATGTGACGGCAGAGTTCAATTACCAGAAGTTTGTCGCTGTGCCAAAAGGCGATATAGCCATTCAATTAACGTTAACAGGCCTCAAGGGTGGTCATTCCGGATTGGAAATCGCTGAAGGAAGAGGCAATGCCAATAAATTGCTTGGCAGCTTTATCAAACAGATTATCGGTGAGTATGATGCCAGGCTCGCGTCTTTTGAAGGTGGCTCTATGCGAAATGCCATTCCTCGTGAAGCAACAGCCGTTATAACGATTCAGGAAGAAAATCT
>JAUZOU010000088.1 GCA_030706285.1 Bacteroidota bacterium | reverse complement strand
TGGATCATATGAGGCGTCGGACTCTGAAATTAAAATCGGTTTCAATGGTAGTTCTTGATGAAGCTGATGAAATGCTGAACATGGGCTTTACAGAAAGCATTGATGCCATTCTGGCTGAAGTGCCCAAAAAGCGCAATATGTTGCTCTTTTCAGCGACCATGCCGGCTGAAATCGCCAGAATCACCGGAAAATACATGAAAAATCCACGTGAAATTGTCATCGGAAACAAAAACGAAAGCACGGCGAACGTCAAGCATATTTACTACATGGTCAATGCCAGGGACAAATACCTGACCCTGAAACGGATTGTGGATTATTACCCGAATATTTACGGCATTGTCTTTTGCAGAACCAAAGTCGAGACACAGGAAATTGCCGATAAGCTCATCCGCGATGGCTATAATGCCGATTCGTTGCACGGAGACCTTTCCCAGCAACAACGTGATTACGTGATGAACAAGTTCCGCATCCGGAACATTCAGTTGTTGGTAGCGACGGATGTTGCTGCCAGAGGGCTGGATGTATCTGACCTGACCCATGTCATCAATTTCAGCCTCCCGGATGACATCGAGTCCTACACACATCGCAGTGGCCGTACAGGCCGCGCCGGAAAAACCGGTATCTCCATTTCCATTGTCCATGTGAAAGAAAAAGGCAAGATCCGTCAAATCGAACGGATGATCAATAAAACATTCGTTGCTGCCAACATGCCAACCGGAGCTGAAATCTGTGAAAAGCAGGTGTTCAGTTTCATCGATAAAATCGAAAAAGTCAAGGTAGACGAAGCTGAAATTGAAAGCCTGCTCCCAAGTGTTTACCGAAAATTGGAATGGCTGGAAAAAGAAGACCTGATCAAGCGCATGGTCGCTCAGGAATTCGACCGGCTCATCGGTTATTACAAGGAAGCACCTGAAATCAAGATCGTAGACGAGACAGAAAAAAGAGTCCGCAAGGAAACAGATAGATCTTCCCAGGGCCCTGAAGCCGGCTACCAGAAATTATTCATCGGGATTGGTAAAATGGACGGCATCAACCCCAAAAATCTGATGGACCTTATCAACAATTATGTCGAAGGACGCGTACAAATAGGCCGGATTGACCTGTTTACCCGTTATTCACTGTTCGATGTCGAAGAAAAATCAGCCAAACGTGTCGTCGATGCGTTGCGCGAACTGGATTTCCTTGGACGAAATGTCAAAGTTGACTTTGCCACGGAAGAACAGATGTCCAGAGGTAGCAATAAATACGACGACGGCGATTTCAAACGGAAAGATAGCTACGGCAAACGGCCAAGCCAAGGCGGCTACAAAAGCCGCAGCAATGAAGGCGGATTTCGAAATGAAGGACGACGTCCCTTTGAAAGCGGCTCGGGTCGCGGAAAAGAGGGCAGCTACGGTAAACGCAGTTATTCCGGTAACGGATCCTATTCAAGGAAATCAGATCATTCATCGGGCAAAAGCAACGACGGATCAGGCCGGAAAGGGTATTGATCCGGTCGCTGTTATTAGTGACCATGATGTGTCGGATTGAGTGATTCGTTTTTGGTTGAAACAACTATTTCGACCGATGGAATGGATAGGATATAACCGTTTAACCCGATCAGTAGAAGGTATATCATGAATTTCAGGCTCAACAGCAACAATCAACTCTCCAGAAAATTGATTGTCCCAAGCAGTCGGTTACAGCATGGGCAACTTGAAATCACCTTGCTCCGAAAATCCATTCGATCCGTCAGGCTATCCATTTCATCCGAAGGGAACGTCAAATTGACTGTCCCTTACGGATTTGATGAGGCCGCAGCCATGGACTTTCTTAAATCAAAACTACCCTGGATAGAAAAGCACCTGGAACAGATCCACCGTCAAAAAGAACTTGAACCAGACGATTTCAGTACCGTCAGCTTTCTCGGACAGGTCTACCCTACTATCATTTCCTATCAGACGATCGCACCCAGGATTTATTTTGATGCATCAAAAACGATGCACCTAGTGCTGAAACCTGGAACCCCCATTTCCGGTATTCAAAAAGTGCTTGATGCGTGGTTTCAGGTAGAGTTGAAAAAACGGATCGATCCACTGGTCAAGGAGTGGGAGCCAATCATGGGCGTAGAGGTACTTTCTGTTCGCTACAGACGCATGAAAACCCGTTGGGGGACCTGTAATGTCTTGACACATCAAATCCTTTTAAATACAGAATTAGCCAGGAAATCATTCCCCTGTATCGAGTATATCCTTGTACATGAAATGGCCCACTTACTCGAACGTGGGCATGGGCCGGCATTTAAGGCTGTTATGGACAACTACCTGCCTCACTGGCGGCTGTTGCGAAAAGAACTGAACGGGAAATAAGGCACCCTCCTGAATTTTCAGGGGCACTTGGCGATGCAACGGGCCCTAGACAAGCTATGGCTTCAGCCATTCATCCTGCCAACAATTAATTACGCTTTTCGTGAAAGGAATTTCAGTTTGCCGATAAACGGCAAGTTTGTTCCAGCCATATCTCTTTTCAGGACATAGGCTACAAACAGCAGCAGCAAAACCGTCCGGAAAGCCAACCTCAAGTAAAGGTTGCCAATTGGCAAATTCATGCCGATTAGATAAAAGGCCGTTCCGATGACAACATACCGGCCAACGAGCTTCAAATCATAGTTGATGGGATAATATTTTTGGCTTAGCCACCAAGATACCACCATCGTGATGAAGAAGCAAACGAATGACGTCCAGGCAGACGCCATATAGCCGAATTTCGGAACAAAAAGCAAGTTACCCATCACCGTAATAAAAAGGCCCATATAGGAAATGTAGGCGCCCCAGTTGGTTCTATCAGTCAATTTATACCAGAAAGACAGATTAAAACTGATACCCTGGAAAATATAGCATAACAGCACAACAGGGATGACTTTCAATCCTACCCGGTAACTGGAACTGATCAAGTATTGCAGAATATCCAGATAGTACATGACACTCAGGAAAACAAGGGCTGAAAAAATGATGAAATACTTCATGGCTTCAGCGTACGATTTCTTGCTGTCGGCATCTTTGGTTTTAGAAAAGACAAAGGGTTCATACGCATACCGGAAAGCCTGGGTGAACATCATCATCACAATACCGATCTTGAAGCAGGCCGTATAAATACCAAGTTGGGTAATGCCTTCTTCCACTGTCTTGTAAAGGTGTTTCATCATCATTTTGTCCAGCGACTGGTTCATCATACCGGCGATGCCAAGAATCATCAGAGGCAATGAATAACGCAGCATATCTTTCAACAATTTGACCGGCATTTTCCATTTGATATGAATAAATGTCGGAGCCAGCGCAATCAGCCCAAAAACAGACGAAATCATATTGGCTATGAAAATGTAACCGACACCATAATCAGGATCAAAGAACCAGGAAATCAAGGCTGGATTTGACCGATAGATCTTCGGACATATCCACAGAAAAAATACATTGAAGAAAATATTGACGAAGATCATCATTAACCGTAATGCCGCAAACATGATGGGTCGTTTCTTGAAACGAAGCCAGGCAAACGGAATGGCGCTGAACGCATCGATGGCAACAATAAAAGCCATCATCCAGATGTACTCAGGATGATCCGTGTATCCGATGGTCGACGATAGCCATGGCAAACACAAGGTTACCAGCCCGACAAACAACGTCGACGTAAATCCAAGACTGATCAGTGACGTTGAATAGACAACCTCAGGATTGTGTTCCGATTTATTGGCATACCTGAAAAAACCTGTTTCCATGCCATAGGTCAAAATGACCATAAAAAGGGCTGTATAGGCATACAGTTCGGAAACAATGCCAAAATCCGCCTCTGTTGCCAGAACATACGTATAAAAAGGGCCAAGTCCCCAATTCAGGAACCTGCCTAAAATGCTGCTTACTCCGTAAATAGCCGTCTCTTTGGCCAACCGTTTCATCTCAGCCATATCTTTATCTCTTTAATTACTTTTCTCAACTACATGAACAAGCTTTTGAAAACCCGGCAGGCATCCCATTCGCTCATCTTGAAGAAATGTCACTTCTGATTAAAACAGACCGCCATCAAAACAAGGATGGCAGACTGTCACCCCTCGATATTCCAAGATGAGTCCAGGCAAGCTGAGTTACCTCACGACCTCTCGGTGTTCTCTTTAAAAAACCCTCCTGAATTAAAAATGGTTCATACACTTCCTCCAAGGTTCCGGGATCTTCACCCAACGCTGTTGCAATCGTAGTCAGGCCGACAGGACCTCCCTGGAATTTATTGATCAATGTGCGTAGAATCTTATTGTCAGTCTCATCCAATCCGTATTTATCAATATTCAGGGCTTCCAATGCATACTTTGCAATAGGCAGGTCGATGTGTCCGCTGCCTTTAACCTGAGCAAAATCACGCACACGACGCAGCAAGGCATTGGCAATCCGGGGCGTACCCCTGCTCCTGCCGGCAATTTCAACCGCGGCTTCCTCATTGCAATCAATCTGCAGCAATTTCGCCGAACGCAGAACGATCATTTTCAAGACATCCGTCTTATAATATTCCAAATGGCAATTGATGCCAAAACGCGCCCTGAGAGGGGCTGTCAGCAATCCACTTCTGGTGGTGGCACCAACCATTGTGAACGGATTAAGGTCCAGCTGGATGGATCTCGCGGAAGGTCCTTTGTCAATGACAATATCAATCCGGTAATCTTCCATGGCCGAGTAAAGATACTCTTCCACGACAGGGCTCAACCGGTGTATTTCATCAATGAACAACACATCATTTGGTTCAAGAGCCGTCAAAACCCCTGCCAGATCACCGGGTTTGTCAAGAACCGGTCCGGAGGTTACTCTGAAGCCTACCCCCAGTTCATTGGCAATGATGTTTGACAATGTCGTTTTTCCAAGTCCGGGAGGACCGTGCAACAACACATGGTCCAACGCTTCTCCTCTTAACTTGGCAGCTGAAACAAAAATCATCAGATTCTCAACGATTTTCTCCTGCCCTTTAAAGTCAGAAAACCGGAGCGGGCGCAAGGCTTTGTCCGCTTCCAGATCGATGGTCTGCAGTTGCTGCTCTCTTATGTCAAACGGTTGTTCCATGCATTTCTGTTAGATTGGCAAAAGTACGACCAAACCCGCTCTTTCACAAACCTAAAAAGAGAAAAGAGCCAAACCAGTCTGATTTTTATGTACTTTTGCCAAAATATATCGCTAACTATATGGTGCTTAACTACATTTGGATTGGTTTCTTCCTGGTTGCATTTATTATCGGTCTTGTGCAACTAATTTTCTTTCAGGACTATGGGGTCTTTGAACGGATTATGACAAGCAGTTTTGACATGGCGAAATTTGCCGTCATGGATATCGCTCTGCCCCTGGCTGGAGTCATGACGCTGTGGCTGGGCATTCTGAATGTTGGTGAAAGAGCCGGAGCTATCCGTTTTCTTGCCCGAATCATCGGCCCATTCTTTCATAAACTGTTTCCGGAAATTCCGGCAGACCATCCAGCGAACGGTCAATTGCTGATGAACTTCTCCGCCAACATGCTGGGATTGGACAACGCAGCAACTCCTCTTGGCCTCAAAGCCATGCAAAGTCTTCAGGAACTGAATCCCAAAAAGGACACGGCCTCCAACGCGCAAATCATGTTTCTGGCACTTAACACGTCGGGACTTACCATCATTCCTGTAAGTATTCTGGCCCAACGATCGATCCTGGGAGCGGCCAATCCGACAGACGTCTTTATTCCGATTCTGATATCCACCTACGTTGCAACGCTGACGGCGATCCTATTCGTCGGTATCCGTCAACGGCTGAATTTATTAAATAAAACCGTCATAGCCTGGATCGGAGGCATTACATTGTTTTTAGCATCGTTAGTTGTCTGGTTTTCAACACTTTCTAGTGAAGAGATGGCTAAAACATCTAGTGTGTTGAGCAATTTGACAATCTTTCTGATTATCATTATTTTCTTTTCAGGAGCGCTCTACAAAAAAGTAAATGTCTGGGATGCCTTTATCGAAGGAGCCAAAGGTGGTTTTCAAACCTCCATCAAAATCATCCCATACCTGGTCGGAATGCTTGTAGGAATCGGCGTATTCAGGGCGTCGGGCGCCATGGACCTCTTAACAAACGGCATTTCCTGGATTGTAGCCAGTTTAGGATTTGATACCCGGTTCGTTGACAGTCTTCCGACGGCTTTCATGAAACCACTAAGCGGCAGCGGTGCCAGAGCCATGATGGTAGAATCGATGAAAATGTACGGGCCTGATTCCTTTACGGGCCGATTATCCTGCCTGTTTCAGGGAGCAGCCGATACGACCTTCTACATCGTTGCCTTGTATTTCGGTTCGGTTGGCATTAAAAACACCCGTTATGCGGTCGTGGCAGGATTGATGGCCGATTTAGCCGGAGCCATCGCTGCCATTTCTCTTGCTTATTTATTTTTTGGATAACAAGCCTTATGATCCGATTCTTTTCTGAAGATATTGAAATGCCTGCCATCAGTCAACCGTTATTGATTGACTGGATTAGACAGGTCATAGCCAGACATGGCAAAACCGCCGGTGAGATCAATTACATTTTTTGTAGTGACCAACGAATGATCGAGACCAATCGTACCTTTTTACAACACGATTATTTCACCGATATCATCACATTTGATTATACAGTAGCGCCCCAATTATCCGGAGATATCTACATTAGTCTGGAGACAGTCGCTTCAAATGCTCAACTATTGGGGACCTCCTACCAAAACGAGCTAAACCGCGTGATCATTCACGGGGTCCTTCATTTATGCGGATTTAAAGATAAAACGCCCGAAGATGCCTCTCGGATGCGCGAACTCGAAGAAGAGGCACTTTCACTGTTGAATTAGAAATACGTTTAGTTTATGAACTTTTCATACGATGTCATCGTCGTCGGCGCTGGCCATGCTGGCTGTGAAGCTGCAGCCGCCGCTGCAAATCTCGGATCAAACACCCTGTTGATCTCAATGGATATGACCAAGTTTGGTCAAATGAGTTGTAATCCTGCTATTGGCGGCATTGCCAAAGGCCAGATTGTCCGTGAAATTGATGCGCTTGGCGGATTCACCGGAATTGTCACCGATAAATCGGCTATTCAGTTTCGCATGTTGAATCAATCTAAAGGACCCGCCATGTGGAGCCCACGCTCTCAATGCGATCGTCAGAAATTCACCGAAACTTGGCGTCTAACGCTTGAAAGTCTCCCCAACTTACATTTCTGGCAAGATACCGTGACAGGTCTACTCGTTGAAAACGGAGAAATGACAGGTGTCCACACAGGGATGAATGTCGATTTCCATGCTAAAGCAGTTGTTTTGACCACAGGCACATTCCTGAACGGGTTAATCCACATAGGACGGACTCAGCTTAGAGGCGGCCGTATTTCTGAATCCGCCTCCTACGGAATCACCGAACAATTAAAGGAACTTGGATTTTCTGCCGGTCGCATGAAAACCGGAACACCAGTTAGAATAGACGGGAGAAGCGTTCATTTCGAAGACATGGAAGAGCAACAAGGAGAAAGCAATTTTCATCAATTCTCTTTCCTGAATATCGAATCACGCCAACTTAAACAACGAAATTGCTGGATTTGCTTTACAAATAAGCAAGTGCACGACATTATCCGTGAAGGCCTTCCTGATTCTCCCCTGTTTAACGGACAAATTCAAAGTATCGGACCTCGTTATTGCCCTAGCATTGAAACAAAAATCGTCACCTTTGCAGAAAAAGACAGGCACCAGTTGTTCCTTGAACCTGAAGGTGAATTCACCGAAGAATATTACCTTAATGGCTTTTCCTCCTCTTTACCTTTGAGCACGCAACTACAAGCGCTGAAAGCCATTCCTTGTTTCAGGGATGTACACATTTTCAGACCCGGCTACGCCATCGAATACGATTTCTTTGATCCGACTCAATTAAAGCATACATTAGAAACAAAAACCGTCAGGAATTTATTTTTTGCCGGTCAAATCAATGGAACCACAGGCTATGAAGAAGCAGCTGGACAAGGCATCGTTGCTGGAATCAACGCACATTTGAATTGCCATGGATGCCAGCCTTTCATACTGGATAGAGACGAAGCTTACATTGGCGTTTTGATCGATGATTTAGTTACCAAAGGCGTCGATGAGCCCTATCGAATGTTTACATCCCGCGCCGAACACCGCATATTGCTCAGACAAGATGACGCAGACATGCGCTTGACTGAACGTTCCTACAATATTGGCTTGGCCTCACAGGAACGATTCGACAGAGTCCAAACAAAACGCACCGAAGTTGAAAGTCTGCTCGATTTCTGCCATCAATACGCCATCAAGGCAAGTATCATTAATCCAATATTGGAATCATTAGGCACCGCCCCTCTTAAACAAGGTGTTCGTCTGACAGATTTGCTCCTTCGTCCCCAATTGAACTTTGAAAACCTAAGCCCACACATCAAAGCACTCGATAGCCGCATCCAACAAATTTCCGATCGAAAAGAAGAAATTCTTGAAGCTGCTGAAATCAAAATCAAATATAAAGGCTACATCGATCGTGAAAAGGGTATTGCTGAAAAGATACACAGGCTTGACGACATCCACCTCTCTGGAAAATTCGACTACAACGATATCCAGGCTCTTTCTATTGAAGCCAGGCAAAAGTTATCCAAGATTAATCCTGAAACGATTGGGCAAGCAAGCCGCATACCCGGCATATCTCCTAACGATATCAACACATTATTGATACTTTTGGGAAGATAAGGGAATTGTTCCACGTGGAACAACTTGTTTTTATTAGCCTAACCATCAATTAAAACCAGTGAAAAGCCTATACAACATATCAGAGAAGCTACAAGGCATATTAGACCGGATACCTGAAGTGCCAGGAGTCTATCAATATCTTGACGAAACCGGGACGATCATCTATGTTGGAAAGGCGAAAAATTTCAAGAAAAGGGTACATTCATACTTCACAAAACTTCATGAAGAGTCTCCTAAAACGCGAATTCTGGTTCGAAAAATCCGTGATCTTAAGTACATTGTCGTTGATTCAGAAGAAGATGCTTTATTGCTTGAAAACAATTTAATCAAACAATACAGACCCAGATACAATGTCTTATTGAAAGACGATAAAACGTACCCAAGCATATGCATTTGCAAAGAACCATTTCCCAGAGTATTCCAAACAAGGCAAATCTATAAGAACGGCTCTGAATATTTTGGGCCTTATAGTTCAGTTCCGGTTGTAAAAGCCTTAGTCAGTCTGATTCATCAGCTCTATCCGATCCGGACCTGTAAATTGCCGTTATTGGATAATGAAATCAGTCAGGGCAAATACAAAGTCTGTTTAGAATATCATATAAAAAGATGCCTTGGGCCATGCATAGGCCTTCAAACCCAAGCATCCTATTTGCTGAATATTGAGTACATCCGTGAAATATTAAAAGGAAATAGTGCAGAGATCAGCAAACATTTACTGCAGGAAATGCAAGAACT
>JAUZOU010000087.1 GCA_030706285.1 Bacteroidota bacterium | reverse complement strand
CTGTTTTTACGCTGTTCGATTCAACTTGCCAGATTCCCCAAAAGTCTGTGATTACTGGTTAGAGACACTTCTGTAGTTGCTTCTTGACAAAATAGGTTAAGTATTCATCTTAAAATAATAACCCATATGAAAAGAATTTACATGCTATTATTTTGTAGTCTCTTCATTCAATTGAACTACTTACAGGCGAAGGATGTTTCCGGGATTATCAATACCAATACGACTTGGACATTGGATAATAGTCCTTATGTCGTTACCGGAAATTTGACCATCAATCCCGGCGATACCTTGACGATTAAAGACAATGTAATCGTTAAAATTAACTCCAACCTTGGCATCTATGTATATGGTGCCTTAAAAGCTTCGAAAACTAGTTTCACCAGCAATCTGACACCCAAACAAAAAGGGGATTGGAATTGCATCGAGGTAGGAAATGGAAACTATGCCGGCAATGTGATCATGGACACCTGCACGCTGGAGTATGGAGGAAAAGGGAACGACGGAACCATTTATGCTTACAACGGTACAGCCAAAATAACGGGCACGTCCATCAATAATTCATCGTCTGCCGGTATTGAATTGCAGTCTGCTTCTGTGGTGACGTTGCAAAACACGTCGATTTCAGGTTGCGACTGGCCAATTATATATACCAGCAATGGTTTGTTGCACAACAACGGTGGAAACAATTTTACCGGCAACAAACATGATGCGGCCTATGTCTATTTTACTTCGCTGAGTGCTAACTGGACGCTCGAAAAATTGCCGGTCCCCTATGTGTTTTACAGTAGTTTCACGATTTACAGTGGCGGAAAGCTTGTTGTGTCGAGTGGCAGTTCAATCAAGTCCGATGACTGGTTTTATGTGGACGGAACGTTGAAGGCTGCCGCAACCGGCGATGAGCGCATTATTTTTACCTCAGCCAGAAATGACAATGTCGGGGGCGATACGAATGCGGATGGGGTTGCGACTATCCCGGCCGTTCAATCGTGGGGTGGCATCTATTTCAGGGGAACATCCGTGGACACTGCCTGTGTTTTGCGAAAATGCGATATTACCTTTGGTGGCTCTGGGAATCATGGAGGCATCATCGTTGAAAATGCCAGTCCGACGATTGAGTCCTGCCTGATGGCCAACAATTATTATGGCGCAGAAATCAGAGGGGTAAGCAGTCCCGGATTCAGGCGCAATACCATGGCCAGCAGTAAAGTCGTTCCGATAGCCATGTCGTTCGATTCCTCTCCGGATTTTACCGACAACATCTTTTCCTTTTCAGATAATGAATATGACGCCATTGGCCTGTTGGGCGGTACCTTGGGCGCCAACTCACGCCTTCCGCAGAGAGATGTGACCACCATTAAGAATGTTACCTATTTGTTGCTGGGTGAGTTGACCATTCCGGAAGATTACACACTGACAATCGATTCTGGTATCGTCATCAAGTCTCCCTACTATTATTACGGTATTGTGGTAAAAGGGGCATTGGTGGCCAACGGCCGTTCGGGTAATGAAATTATTTTTACTTCAGCCAAAGACGATAACCACGGAAATCCGAAAGATACCAATAAAGATGGCACTCAGACCAATCCTTCCAGGACAGATTGGAGCGGTCTTGTCTTCGAAGGAACGAGCGACGATACCAAGTGTCTGCTCAACTATTGCCAGATAAAATATGCCAGTTCGTATTCCCGGTATTATCCCCCGCAAAACATATCCGGTGGTGCCGTCAGTCTGGTCAATGCGTCACCGAAAATTTCACATTGCATTATCAAAGATATGACTTACGGCTTGTATGCCTATCAGGCTTCCAATCCGGTTGTCGATAACACGGAATTTACAAATGCCTTGTATACGCCGATTGCCCTTTCTGTTTCGTCCAATCCGACCTTTACCAACATCACGTTTGTCAATAATGCCTGGACAGCGTTGGGAATCATCGGTGAGAAATTGGGCATTAACGGTACGATCGGCAAGCGGAATATTGCAGGCTTCAACAATATTACCTATGTGCTGCTGAGTGATTTGACCATCAATTCCGGTATAAATGTGACGATCAATCCTGGCATCGTACTGAAAATGCAGGATGATATCCTTGTTGAGGGAGGGTTGAAAGCCATGGGCTTAAGCAACGATTCCATCATTTTCACGTCCATCAACGACGATAATTATGGCGTGCCGAACGACACACGCAGTGATGGCAATGCGGTTGCTCCGGCTAAGGGAAATTGGGGAACCATTCAATTTAAGGGTACAACCGACGATGTTTTCAGCACGTTTAACTATTGCAAATTGTTGTACGGGAATAGAAGCAGCGATAGAGGCATGCTGACGTTTACGGACGCCGGAAATACGATTTCCAATACGACAATCAGCGATGCCAATCATTATGGTATCCGGATTGAGGGATCCTCTACGCCCGATCTGACCAACCATGTACTGATCATGAATTGCCGGCTTGATCCGATTGCCATGTCCCTGACGTCCAACCCGAAGTTCAATTTTACCTCACCGTTGTTTAATAATAAAGCCAACGGAAGCAATGGAATTAAAATCATAGAAGGCAATCTTTCGACGAATGCCTCTCTTGTTAAACGGTCGGTTGGTGAGCTTGTGAATGTAGCTTATATTATTGATAATTTGACGATTATGCCAAATACGACACTGACGGTCGGGGCCGGCGTTGTAATCAAATTCAACAGTTATTATCACGGGATAATCGTCAATGGCGCTTTAATTGCCAATGGTGCCGATGAGCAGATTGTCTTTACGTCCATATCCGATGACTCCAAAGGAGGGGATACCAACGGCGATGGCAACAGCTCCAGTCCGGCAAAAGGCAATTGGGATGATATCCAGTTTAACAGTTCGAATCTGGCAGCCAGTAATTTACTTCGTAACTGCGTCTTCAATTACGGCGGCAGTGGTTATGGAGGCGACGGATCGTATAAAGACTATGGTTTGATAAAGGTATTTGATGCCACCGTGCTCGTCGATCATTGCCGGATTGAACATTCAAATACCAGTGCTATTGGTGTTTTCGGAAGTGCCGCACCGATTATTCAGCATACGGAGATCAACAACATCAGTTACACCCCCGTCACACTGAGCTTGTTCTCGAATCCGACGTTCAATGACATCACGACCTCAAATATCGGTATCAATGCCATCGGCGTAGCCAGAGAAAATTACGCTGTCGATGCGACCGTTCCCATCCGGAATTTTGCCGGCTATTCCAATATGACATACTATTTCTATGGAACCTGTAGTGTCAATTCAGGAACCCGTATAACCATTCCCAAAGGCTTGGTATTCAAATCAAACGGCACTTCGATTCTTGACGTGTCAGGCCGGTTGACCGTCAATGGTACAGCGACCGAACCGGTTGTTTTCACTCATCAATACGATGATGCCTACGGAAATCCGGGTGATACCAATAATAATGGTTCGGCCACCACGCCATCGTCCAATAATGGCTATTCATTGACCTTCGAAGATATCAGCAATGATTCCAGCAGCGTGAACAATGCCATTTTCAGGTATTTCGACCGTGGTATTCAACTGTTGCAGGCTGCTCCAAGCATTAGCAACTGTCTTTTCAATCAATGCAAATGGGGCGTTGTGCTGAATGGCGTTTCGAAGCCGAAAATCGATTACTGCCGTTTCGAAAACCTTAATTATACTCCGATATGCCTTTCTTTGGTTTCCTATCCGGCTTCATCTGTCGGAAACACGATTTCCGGTACAACCTACAAAGCCATTGGCGTTATATCGGAAGAATTGGTTCAGGATGCCGTGCTGGCTAAAAAGGACTTCGCCGGCATCAACAACATTCCTTATTATTTTTATGGAAATTATGCTATCGGAACCAGCGTGACGCTAACCATCGATCCTGGTGTTGTCTGCAAATTTAATGAATGGGCACAGTTTACGGTGAAACGGGGCTTGCTGGCTTTAGGTGGTGCGGCTCCTGAACAGACCATTGTTTTCACAGACTACCGGGATGACTTTTACGGCGGAGATACCAATTCGGACGGAGATGCAACCAATCCGGCTTCCGGATATCATTGGTACGGTATCGATTTTCAGGATGTTGCGTTGGATAATTTGTGCAAACTGAACCATTGTGTGATCAAATATGCCGGCTATTACAGCACTACCGATGGCGCTGTGACCATGACAGCCGCCAGTCCGACAATTACCCATTGCCTGCTTACGAACAATAAGAATGGTGTTGTGGCTAATGGCGCCTCAAATCCGTTGATAGACAGCTGCGATATTTACAACAATGCCAACTTTGCGGTCAATAATGTCAACAAATCATTTCTCATCAAAGCGGAGCACTGCTGGTGGGGCGACAACTCCGGTCCGGCTCATGCAACGAATCCCGCTGGCAAAGGGGGAAAAGTTTCGGACATGGTTGATTTTGATCCCTGGAGACAAACGGGAGCCAGCGTTCCGCTTATGGGCGACGTTAGTCTGAATGGCTCTGTTCAGGCGTATGATGCTTCTCAAGTATTGCAATATGTCGTTGGTTCGCTGACTCTTTCCGGTTTGCAGCAGTCTGTGGCTGATGTAAGCGATGATGGGTCGATAACGTCGTTTGATGCCTCGTTGATTTTGAGATATGTTGCTGGCATCGACAATACATTCCCCGCAGAAAGGATGGCCCAGCAGCCGGTCCTCTCATATGGAGAACTAACAGCCAATGCAGATGGCAGCTTTACCATCCCCTTATTGGTTGACCATGCTTCCGGGAGTTATTCGCTGGATATTGTCAGTGCTTTTGATGCTGCTTGCATAGAACCTGTTTCTTTGACTTCTGGCAACGATTTGGCAGACAGATTGATGGCCTATAATTTTGATAAGACTGCAGGCAAATTACGGATTGCCATAGCCGGTACCTCTGTATTGGGTGACCAGGTAGAGGCGGCCAGGTTTACGTTCAGACTGTCTGGCTCTTATGCTGGCAAGGAAGAAACAACGTTTGGCATGGACAAATTCTTGTCGAATGAAACGGATCAAACACCGTATGCCATTCCGAAAGTGATCAAGATCAGTGATCTGGTTACAGGACTGAATTCGATGGAACCGGCCAATCTGCTGACTGTTTATCCGAATCCGGTCAAGACGAATGCAGAAGTCCGGTATAGTGTACTGACCGATGGCACTCCTGTAACGATCTTGCTGATAGATGTGACCGGTAAGACCAGTGCCGTAGTAACTGCTGCTGTTCATTCAGCAGGTACCTATACCGTCGGCCTGAACAATCTGAAAGCTGGCATGTACCTGCTGAAGCTGGTATCTGGCACACGGCAACAGATTGTAAAACTGATAGCTGAATAGATGATCCTTCCGTTAATCGTATGAAGTATGAAACCGAACGTCATTCTGCTGTTCCTCCTGTTGTTGGGAGGACAGCTATCGCAAGCCATTACGGTCAGATTTCCAAGAGTGAGCGGGTATGCCGGTGATACCATAACGGTACCTATGTATGTGGACGATGATCTGACAGGGAGCAACATTAAGTCGTTTCAGTTTGATATCGGCTATACCAGTTCGAATGCTCAATTGCTGGACGTCAGCACGGTTGGAACGGTCTCTTCAGCCTTCACGGAACTGGATTTTATCGCGCACACGGATTATATAACAATTGCCGGAGCCGGCTCTACAGCCTTGGCAGGCTCCGGAGTGCTGTTGAATTTCAGGTTTAAGCTGATCAGTTCGGGCTCCTCTTTGATTTTCAGAAATGAAAAGACCAGCAATTTTTTCAATGAGGGAACACCAACTATGAGTTTTACAACCGGATATGTGACGATCAATGCCAGACCGGTCATTTATGTCAATCCATCAACTACCGTTTTGGCAATCGGAGAGACGCAACAGTTTTATGCCGGCAACGGAACAGCTCCGTATACTTGGTCAACCAGTGACAACCATATCGCCTCCATTACAGCGAATGGAATGCTGACAGCGCTGGAAAGCGGCACCATCACGGTTACGGCGACAGACGCCAACGGTTTTAGCGGAACCTCCGGGATGATCGAATGCCGGAATTTCTATGCGACGATCCGGGATACGTCCTTCTATCAGAATAATTTTGTAGACGTACCGTTCCTTCTGACCAATTTGGATGCGATGCCAATGCATGCCTGTCAGTTTGTCCTGACATTCAATGAAGGCGTTCTTTCGTTTGATACCCTAGTTTCAACCGGTACGCTGATAGCCGGAGGCGTTCCTGTCGAATGTTCCCATCAAAGCGGAAAGATACGTGTGGCGGTTGCATTTTCAGCTCCGCTTACAAACGGAGGTACCCTCTTTAAGCTCAGATTTAAGGTGGCGGATATCCCATCCGGCGCTACCTACATCGTGATCGATGAAGCAACCATCAACGAAGCCATCCAGCCTAAGACAAAAAATGGCTACTTTTCGGTCAGAGCCTTACCTGCGTTGTCCGTTTCGCCTTCTTCGATCGAATTGTTTACCGGCGACAGCAAACAATTCAATGTATCCGGCGGAACGCCACCCTATACTTGGGAGGTGGAAAATTCATCCCTGGCCAGTACGACCAATACAGGCCTTTTGACAGCCCTTGCCGGTGGAACAACAAAATTGACGGTCAGAGATGTGTATGGATCAACAGGCTCGTCTGCCGTAACGCTCTATGATACGTGGGTGGGTGCCAGAGATTCTTCAGTCGATGTGGAAGCGTCCTATCAACTGACGATCCCGGTTGAAATAGGAAAAATACCATCAGGAAAAGGCATTTGGGCTTTTTATGGCAATGTGAATACCTCTTTCGCAAAAATTGACAGCCTCAAGGTCTCTACTTTCGGAACAAAAACGGAAGGTTGGCTCATAGCAACCACCATGTTTGAACCGCGCGAGTCCTATTTCGCCTTATGCCATTCGTCAGCGATTGTCGATGCCGGCCGGTTGCTGAATCTGACGATCTGGTTCAACAATACGTTGAGAACCGGAGATGCGTTTTACATCAATTGCCCGGACTGGACATTCAATGAAGGTGTACCGGCGGTCAAGGCCAGATCCGGACGTATCAGCATTAAATCAATCCAGACGCAGCTGGATGAACCGCAGGAGGCGGATGTCTGTGTGTATCCTGTGCCTGTCAGGGATAATCTGTTCATTGACTTGCCGCCTGACTATGCCTGTTCTGTTTTATCAGTGTATGATTTATCCGGAAAACAGTTGATCAGCAAGGAGGTCAGGCAGCAGAGCGGATCGACCGTTTCGCTACCTGTCCGGTCGTTGAGGAAAGGACTGTATTTGCTTAACGTGCAAGGAGAGCGGGGAGGAGTGGTGGTGAAATTCAGTAAGGTTGATTGATCGTATGTTTTAGTTATAGACAAATGCCCGGGTATGATCAATCTACCCGGGCATTTGTCTATAGGACTCTCAGATTGCTTGCAGGGACTAGGCGTTTCGTTCAAAAAACAGTCCTGCAAACTTCGCATTCTTTTTGACGATTTGGCTGGATTGATTGGAAATCACAGATGGAAAGAAGTTGTTTATCCCCTCAGGAGAACAGTTTCATCGATTTTAGCTGGTAAACATAAGGTATCGTCGCTTCCTTTGTTTCCGAAATCAAAATAATCCAGTTATGTCAAACAATCGCAAACCCGCTCTGGGATTTATCTTCATTACCATTTTACTCGACGTCATCGGTTTCGGCATTATCATTCCGGTTATTCCGAAATACATCAGTCTGCTGATCGGCAGTGATCTCAGTCATGCCTCGCTTTATAGTGGCTGGTTGATGTTTTCGTTCTCTGTCATGCAATTTTTCTTTTCACCAATCATCGGCAGCCTGAGCGATCGATTCGGCCGTCGTCCGGTGTTGCTCATTTCGCTGTTCGGTTTCGGTCTGAACTATCTGATCATTGCTTTTGCTCCATCCATTGCATGGCTATTTGTGGGACGTATTCTGGCCGGTATTACGGGTGCCAGTTTTACTACCGCTACTGCCTACATTGCCGATATCAGTACGCCTGAAAAACGGGCTCAGAACTTTGGTTTAGTTGGAGCTGCATACGGCCTTGGTTTTATCATCGGTCCGGTGTTGGGCGGCGTACTCGGACAGTATAGCCTTCAGTTACCGTTTTTTGTGGCTGCCGGTCTGACGTTCCTTAATTGGTTGTTCGGCTATTTTGTCCTGCCGGAATCATTACCGGTGGAAAATCGTCGCCGGTTCGAGCTTAAACGGGCCAACCCGGTGGGATCGCTGATATTGCTCCGGAAATATCCTGTTATTTCAGGAATGATCGGATCGTTGATTTGTGTGATGATTGCCAGCTTTGCCACACAAAGTACCTGGACCTATTTTACGATGGAAGCTTTCCACTGGAACGAATCCCTGGTCGGTTATTCACTGGGTTTGGTCGGTTTATTGACGGCTATTGTTCAGGGTGGATTGGTTCGCATCATCAATCCGAAATTGGGACCAGTCCGGTCCATCTACACGGGGCTGATATTTTACGGGCTTGGCTTTTTCCTGATTGCGTTTGCTTCACAGGGATGGATGCTGTTCCTGATTATGATTCCTTTCAGTCTGGGGGGTATTGCTGATCCAGCTGCACAGAGTATCATCTCCAACGAGGTGCCGGCCAACGAACAGGGTGAACTGCAAGGAGCCCTGACCAGTCTGAGGAGTATCACCTCCATCATCGGGCCGGTATTGATGACGACACTTTTCTCCCATTTTACAGCTAAAAGTGCGTCTGTTTATTTTCCTGGCGCTCCGTTTATGATGGCTGCTGTATTAATACTGGTCAGCATCCTGTTGGCTAAAAAGACCTTGGGCTCGCTTAGAGTTCCGACTCAGCGTGTAGAGGACTAACAACGGTCTTATATTTGGTTATCTATCTGAGACTGATGGATAAGAAAAATTCGACGTTGACGCTTTTTCCGGCATTTATTACACATCGGTAAAATTGAATTATTCTTAGCTTAGCACCCTAATTTGTAACAGTTATTCTATGCACAATTATTGGTTGCTATTCTTGATGGTCAATGTCTGTGCTTTTGTCCAGACACTTCAGGCAGATTCAACAGTCTTGAACGAAACCTTCGAAACCGGGATGCCCACTACATTACCGTCGTCTGAAACCAATGTCCTGTTGTCATCCGGTACGTGGACATTAAACGGTGTCTATGGAAAAACCGATAATGGTAGTCCCCGGGCCTGTATGAACGCGACCAACGGTTATCTGGTTTTACCGGCCATTGACAAACCGGCGTCAATATCGTTCAATCACAGAGGCAGTGGCAGCAACAAAGTGCTGAACGTCGAGAAATCGTTGGATAATGGCTTAAACTGGACGGCTGTTGGTACGGCGACCGTCAGTTCATCCTCCACTTATGGCTCATCCTCCATGCAGGTGGGAGAGCCAGGAACGAAGGCTGTTCTGATACGGTTTGTTTGCACTTCTGCCACTATTTATGTGGACAATGTCTGCGTCTCTGCTTCCG